>NZ_DBPF01000072.1:0-9719 GCF_002299355.1 Catenibacterium sp. UBA627 | reverse complement strand
TAATTCTACTGCCTTATTATATGCATCATCATAGACTTCACCATGAAGAACTACTTCAGCACCTAATGCCTTAGTAGCATCTACTTTAATAAGTGGAGTATGGGCAGGCATAACAATTGTAGCCTTAACACCTAACTGCTGGGCGGCATAAGCCACACCCTGTGCATGGTTTCCAGCACTTGAGGCAATAAGTCCTCGAGACTTGGATTCATCATCCATCTTCATGATTTTATTATAAGCACCTCTAATTTTAAATGCGCCTGTTCTCTGTAAGTTTTCTGGTTTGATATAAACAGTATTTCTACTTTCTTTAGAAAAAGCTGGGCTATAAATCAAAGGTGTAGGAAGAATGACTTCATTCACTCTCTTCTTTGCCTCTTCAAAATTCTTTAGTTCTAACACTTAAATCCCCCTCTCAAAAATCTGTTTTTCACATTATAGCACCATTATTATTCTATTAAAACTAAATATTTGCTTAATTTTATAAAAAAGGAATAGCCGATTGCTATTCCTTAGTTGATACGCTGTATTTCAAATCCATTCTTTTTAAATGTTTCAATAATAGATACAATATGCGCTTCACCATTTGTTTCACATGTCACTCTTAATTCTACTTCAGAGAATCTTGCGAAATTCTTGAACTGGTTGTGATCTGCAGTCACAACGTTCGCATTACATTCATTAAGAATATGAGCCACCTTCTCTAACTGACCTGGACTATCTGGAAGCTGTAATGAGAATGAAAAGATTCTTCCTCTTTCAATAAGTCCCTTATTGATCATAGAAGAGATAGAAAGTACATCGATGTTACCACCAGAGATGAGTGAGACAACCTTCTTATTCTTTTCATTGAGTTTCTTTAATGCAGCAAGTGAAAGAATACCTGAGTTTTCAGCTACAAGCTTATGTTTTTCTACTAATACTAAGAATGCATCCATTAACTCATAATCACTGACTGTGATAATACCATCTACATATTGTTTAATATATTCAAAAGGTGTTTTACCAATTGTCTTAACAGCTGTACCATCCGCAATAGTCACTGCTTCATTTAAGGAAACGATACGATCTTCATTAATGGCAGCAAGGGCGCTGGCAGCTCCTTCTGGTTCTACACCGATGATCTTAACTGTTGGTTTAATAAGTTTTGCGGCACAGGCAATACCTGAAATCAATCCTCCTCCACCAACTGGTACAAGAATAATATCTGTATCTGGTAATTCTTTAAGGATTTCTAAGGCAATGGTTCCCTGACCTTCAATGACATCTTCATCATCAAATGGATGTACAAATGTATATCCATGTTCCTTCTGCAATTCAACTGCTTTATTATATGCATCATCATAGACTTCACCATGAAGTACAACATCAGCACCTAATGCCTTAGTAGCATCTACTTTAATAAGTGGAGTATGGGCAGGCATAACGATTGTAGCTTTAACACCTAGCTGCTGTGCGGCATAAGCTACACCCTGAGCATGGTTTCCTGCACTTGAGGCAATAAGTCCTCTAGACTTAGATTCATCATCCATCTTCATGATCTTATTATAAGCACCTCTAATCTTAAATGCGCCAGTTCTCTGTAAGTTTTCTGGTTTTATATAAACCATATTTCTACACTCTTTAGAGAACGCTGGACTATAGATCAAAGGTGTTGGAATGATCACTTCGTCTACTCTCTTTTTTGCTTCTTCAAAATCTTTTAGCTCTAACATTTTTCATTTTTCCTCCATATATTTATATTTTTAACGTTATCGCGTTATTTTTGTTCTAAATAAGACAAATTTTAAGCAAAATAATAAGAGTGCTTATACACTCTTATTTGAACTGATTTGATTTGTATGTGTAATGGTAACCAATAGCTTCCATCTTATCCACGACGTCCTGCATAGGAATATGATAGTCATAGCATAAATCTGCAAGATCTTCATATTGATCTCTCAGTTTCATATTTAACCAGCTAAGTAACATCACTGGATCTTTAGGCATTTCACTCATCTCTTAATTCCTCCTCTAGTTTCTTCAACATATAAGCAATACCATCTTCATCATTTGATAAAGTGACAACATCGGCTCTTTCTTTCACTTCATCTACTGCATTGGCCATAGCGACACCACAGCCTGCATATTCAATGAGTGATAAGTCATTGAATCCATCACCAAAGGCAATCACTTCTTCTTTTGTAAGATGAAGCATCTTTACTAGCTTATCTAAAGAAGCTGCTTTATCGATATTTGGTGCCATAACTTCAATAAAGAATGGTGCAGAACGATAAATACTTAAGCCTGGGAATGCACTCTTATAGTCTTCTAATACAGAAGCCACATGTTCGGGATCACCTGTACATAATACTTTATTAATAGGATCTCTTAAAATTGATTTAAAAGATTCAGCCTTTTTAATTTCGATATCGTTAATATGTCCTTCTATATTCACATACTGATCATCTACATCTTCAGTATAAACAGCATCATCATAATATGTCATAATCGCAAGATTATGTTTCTTTGCTTCATCATATGCTTTTTTAGCCTGTTCAACAGTCAAACGCTGTTCAAACATAGTCTGTCTTGTTTTCGCATCCATTACCTTAGCACCATTGAATGATAATAAGTAACCTTCATACTTTTCTAATTCAAGTGCGGCTGCTTCATGTCTTAAACCAGGTGTTGGTCTACCTGATGCAAGTACAATTGTTGCACCTAACTGCTGTGCTTTAATAAGTGTCTTACGTGTTTCGTCAGTAATTTTATTTTCTGAATTCTTTAATGTACCATCTAAATCTAATGCAATTAACTTATATTTCATTTGATATAATCCCTTCTATTGTTTTTAAAAATCTCTCTCTTGTTTCTTGTGTACGTTTCTTTGGTCCTTTGACAAGTTGATGCTTACGCATCTTTCCATTGATATAGCGCGTCATTAAAAGAGAGTCTATATTATTAGAATCAATAATAAACCCTGAAGGATGAACAACAATCGCACCTTTTGTAAGAAGCATACCTGCTTCACCATAATCCTGTGTGATCACTAGATCACCCTTCTTCACATCTTTTAAAATAGCATAATCCACACTATCATTTCCCTGATCACACATAATAACTGATTCATAATCAAAGAAATGATTCATATCACAATACACTATCATCTTTATATCATATTTATCACACAAAAAAGCGATTTTTTCAATATCTGGTGTTGCATCTCCATCAATTAGTATTCTCATATCACTTTTAAGAGATACATAATATACATAGTGAGGTATCCACCAACTAATCCACCTACATGTCCTGTCTTAGAAATACGAGAATTCATAAGAGTAAAGGCAAGGTTAATCGCAATACAAGGTAAATAGCCTCTTAATAAATCAAAGAAAGCACCACCTTTAAATAAACCTAGTCCAATAATAGCTCCTAAAAAGCCATAGAATAAACCACTTGCACCAATTGTGATAGAGTTATCCACACTAGAATCTCTAAAAGAATAGTAATAAGTAGCCAATGAACTCATTACAATAGAAACTAAGACAAGTATTAAATAACGTACTGGACCTAGTATTGTTTCAAACAAACGTCCTAAATAGAAAATACAGTACATATTCATAAATAAATGAAGAAATTCTGTATGAATAAAGGCAGATGTAATAAATCGCCAATATTCTCCTCTATTTTTTACATAAGGTGTATATAAAGCACCTAAATGCATTGCTTCTGAAGTTTTATTATCCTTAGAAAAATAATTAATATAGACAAAAACTGCTATACATATCGCCATAAAGATATATGTGATCATTCAATAACCTCCACTACTCTTGTAACCTTAGCCATATTCTTAGAACTATCAGTGACTGTATATGTTAGAGTATAACGTCCTACAGTATTAGTCTGTACTTTACCTGTGACAACAATTTTATTTGTTAAATCACCATCTTCATTATCATAGGCTATAACACCTTCTCTTGCATTAAAGTTATCACCTAAATGAATGACTTTATCTTCTGGCCCTTTAATCACAGGAACAACCAACTCATTGGCTACAATCACTTTAATACGCATTGGAAAAGATGTATTACCTTGTTCATCTCTTACTACAACACGTTCAATATATGTACCTACTTTTTCATATGTTTTCTCTTTCACAAGTTCTTCACTATTTTCTTTCTTTAAGAAATAGATTTGTGTTAAAGACGCATCATTGACTTCAGCGACTGTATTTTTTGCATATAGCGGCTGATTAGGATTTACATAATAAACAAGCTTTTTAAGTTTTACTGTTGGTTTTTTTGTATCTACAATCTTAATCTTAAAATCATAGTCACGTCCTGCATATTCAATACTTGCATTATAGTTACCTACTTTATTCAAATTCACACGGTTTAAGTTTAAAGTAAGTGATTTTTTTATTCTATCTGGACAGATAACATAATCCTCTATATTCTGTGATACTTCCTGTCCTAATTCATAAGTAAATACTGTCTGTTTCAATTCAAAAGTTGCCATAGTCACAATCTTATAAATAGAAAATAATTCAAGGAAAATAAATAATAGTAAAATGACAGTAATCAATTTGTTCCTCCATTTCACTAGTATCACCTCTTTCGTTTCTCCATTATACTATAAAAGATATCTGATTGACAAAAAAGATGATGCGAAACATCACCTTGTTTAAAAATTACATAACTATTACACATTTTCAAGTAAACAGACTGCCTGAGAAACGATTCCTTCTCCTCTTCCTACAAAACCAAGCTTTTCACCACGAGTGGCTTTCACATTAATCTGTGTCACATCACAATGAAGTGCTTTCGCAATATTATGTCTCATTGCAGATATATGAGGTGCCATCTTTGGCTGTTCTGTCATAATAATCGCATCCACATTACCAATCTTATAACCTTTTTCATTCATCAGCTTATATGTTTCTTCTAACAAAATCATTGAAGAAATACCTTTGTAGCGATCATCTGTATCAGGGAAATGTTTACCAATATCTCCTTCACCTAATGCCCCAATGATTGATTCAATAATCGCATGTAGAAGAACATCGGCATCACTATGTCCCTTCAACCCTTTTTCATAAGGAATTTCTACACCACCTAGAATAAGCTTTCTTCCTTCTACTAATTGATGAATATCTATTGACTGTCCTATACGCATAACCATACCTCCATGCCTTTTATTGTAACACAAAAGGCATGAGGTTACCCTCATGCCAATGTATTAATTGTATTTCTTTTTATGTGCTGCATCTATAAGTCCCTGGAATAGAGGATGTGCTCTATTTGGTCTAGAATTGAATTCTGGATGGAACTGACATGCAACAAAATATGGATGGTTAGGCACTTCAACGATTTCTACTAAATCTCTCTTTGGATTACGTCCAGAGATAACAAGTCCTGCATCTTCTAACATCTGACGATATGTATTATTGAATTCATATCTATGTCTATGTCTTTCCTGGATAAGATCCTTTCCATATAACTTATGCGCAATTGTACCTTCTTTTAATTCACAAGTGTAGTTACCAAGTCTCTGAGTACCACCCATGTTTTCTAAAGACTGATCGTGCATTAATGAAATTAATGGAGTCATACAGTTCTTATCGAATTCTAATGAGTTAACATCATCAAGTTTACATACATTTCTTGCATATTCAATAGAAGCACACTGCATACCTAAGCAGATTCCCAAGAATGGAATATCATGTTCTCTTGCATACTGGATAGCAACAATCATACCTTCAACACCTCTGTTACCAAATCCACCTGGTACTAAGATACCATCAGCATCTGCAAGCTTAGAAGCGATATTTTCCTTAGTTACTTCTTCAGAGTTAACCCAGTCAATTTCAACTTCACTATTTGCATAATAACCTGCATGTTTTAATGCTTCATTGACTGATAAGTAAGCATCTGGGAATTCACAGTACTTACCAACCATCTTGATTTTAACTGTATCCTTTAAGTTCTTAACTCTTTCAACTAATTCACGCCATTCAGTGAAATCAGCTTCAGGAGCTTCAATTCTTAAATGATCAAGTACAACATCATCCATATGCTGATCTAATAATTCTACTGGTAATTCATAAAGAACATCTACATCATAGTTAGAGATGATAGCTTCCTTAGGAACATTACAGAATAAAGAAATCTTGTCCTTTAATTCATCAGAAATAGTATGTTCACTACGACATACGATAATATCTGGCTGGATACCATATCCTAATAATTCCTTAACACTATGCTGTGTTGGTTTAGTCTTTACTTCATGGCTGGCACCAATATATGGAAGTAAAGTTGTATGTATATAAAGAGTATTCTTGTAGCCTCTATCGAGTCTTACCTGTCTAATTGCTTCAATAAATGGTAATGATTCGATATCTCCTACAGTACCACCGATTTCTGTAATAACGATATCTGCCTGAGAAGATTCTTCTGCAGCATAAATCTTGTCCTTAATCGCATTTGTGATATGAGGAACAACCTGCACTGTTGCGCCTAAATAATCCCCTCTTCTTTCTTTAGAGATTACATCGCTATATACTCTACCAGTTGTCACTGAAGAGTTTTTGTTTAAGTCTTCATCAATAAAACGTTCATAATGACCTAAGTCCAAGTCTGTTTCTGCACCATCAGCTGTCACATAAACTTCACCATGCTGATAAGGAGACATAGTTCCTGGATCCACATTGATATAAGGATCAAGTTTCTGCATGAATACTTTTAATCCTCTTTGTTTTAATATTCTACCTAAAGATGCAGCTGTTAAACCTTTTCCTAGACCTGATACGACACCACCTGTGACAAATATGAATTTTGCCATTCTCTTCACCTCTTTCTCTATATTAAACAAAAAAAGACACCTACGGAAGACCCGTTTGTGCCCTTTACAACTATAGCAAATTCCCCCGTCGCATGCAATTCTTTTCTTTATTTTATTAATCAATTATATTATGATATGGCTTGGGAGGATAAACATATGGAAACACCTCGTATATTAGTTATTGATGATGAAAAAGAAATTTGTGATCTTATTGAAATTTATTTAAGTCAAGAAGGTTATCATGTTGAAAAGCGTTATAATGCCTATACATTATTACGTGATCTTGAAAAGTTCAAGATTGACCTTGTAATTCTAGATATGATGATGCCTGGGGTAGATGGTTTACAGGCATTAGAGATGATCAGAGAAAAGTACAACATCCCAGTTATCTTTGTATCAGCTAAGACAGCGGATCAGGATAAGATTGAAGGATTATTAAAGGGTGCTGATGATTATATCGCAAAACCTTTTAATGCAATGGAATTAGTGGCACGTGTTAAGTCACAATTAAGACGTTATCAGGTATATAGTAAGCCTATTGGTGTAGATAATTCTATTATTCAGGCCAACGACCTTCTTATTGATACAAATAAGAAGATGGTTTCTGTAGATAATCGTCCAGTAGCTGTGACTAAGATTGAATATGAAATCTTAGTATTACTTGCCTCACATCCTGGTACAGTATTCTCTACTGAAGATATCTATACAAAAATATGGCATGAAGAAGCAACACATGCCAACAATACCATCATGGTACATATTAGAAAACTAAGAGAAAAGATTGAAAGACAGCCACGTACGCCAAGACATATTATTACTGTCTGGGGCATTGGTTATAAGTTCGAATTATGATGCAGAAACTAAGAAAGCTGTTTATTTCTTCTTTTAAATGGCGTTTGTTGATTAATATTACATTAAGTTATCTTGTCGCATTTCTTATTTATTCTATTCTAGGAATTGTATTCGATAGAATTATTCCTATTGCGGTACCTAATGAAATGCGTTATGCATTATGTTATGCGATTTCTTTTATTGTCTTTGTAGAAATCTTCTTTAAACTGATTGATTTTACAATTGAATATATTAGAAAGCTGAGACGTTCTATCCAGCAGGTAACAAGTGGTAATTATGGTGTACAGTGTGAAGTAGAATATGATGATGAATTAGGTTCTCTTGCTGCAAACATCAATGTCTTATCAAAAACATTGCTTGCGAAAGAAAAAGAAAGTGAAAAGCTAAAAGAAAAAGAAAGAGCTGCATTAGATATAGAACGTAATGCAGAAAGACAAAAGAATGAATTAATCACAAACGTAGCCCATGACTTGAGAACACCTCTTACAACTATTGTAGGATATCTTGAGTTGATTAAAGATGATACAGCTTTATCTAAAGAAGATGTACATAAGTATTCTGGCATTGCGTATGAGAAATCAATACGTCTACAGGAAATGATGGATGACCTCTTTGAATTCACTAAACTTGATAATGCAGATATCAAGTTGAATAAGAGTATGATTAATCTATCTGGATTAATCATGCAGATGACAGACGAGTTCTATCCTTCATTTAAAGACTGTAATATTACACCAATAGTAGATCTACCTGAAGAGAATATCTATGTTCAGGGAGATGGTCAGTTATTAGCCCGTGTATTTGATAATCTTATTTCTAATGCACTCAAGTATGGCTATCATAACACCGATTTAAAGATAGAAGTATCCGGTGATGAGAAATATGCAACTGTTAAAGTCATCAATCATGGTGATACTATTGCACCAGAGGATATCCCACTTCTATTTAATAAATTTTTTCGTACAGACTCATCACGAAACTCTAAAACAGGTGGTACTGGCTTAGGACTAGCAATCACTAAGAATATAGTAGACCTTCATCATGGTGATATTTCTGTTACAAGTGATGATCAAATTACAACATTCATCGTCAAATTCAACAGATATTTCGATCAGAACTAAGATAAAAGACCACATCAAGTGGTCTTTTCATTTTGGACTATAATTTCAACCTTTCACCTGGCTTTATATATAAAGCATGAGGTGACTTAAAGCTTTTCGCAATATCTTCATCATATAATTGAGTAGGTGAAGTATGAATAGGAATAAAATAACGAGAATCAATCACATGTGCACAACGACTCGCTTCCTGTGCACTCATATTATAAATACCATCTACTGGTAATAATGCATAATCTAAATCATTGAAGCTTTCCATTTCAGGATAATAGTTTGTATCTCCTGCACCATATAATGTAATACCATCTACAGTCATAATAAAACCAACACATTCTTCTCTTGTATGATTCTTATTTTCTGCAGGTGTTCCTTCAATCATTACTTTCTTGATCTTCTTAATAGGATATTCACCATCCACAAATAAATCTCCATGTCTTAAAATCACACCATCATCTTTTAATGTGACAAGATCAACCTGATTATGATCACTATGTTCATGCGTTACAATCACAATATCTGCAGGCATCTCATAACCTTCACCTGCATAAGGATCAACATAAATCACTACACCCTCATTAGACACAATGCGATAACTTCCATGTCCTTGATACAATAATTCTGCCATTTTTTATATCTCCTTTATCACTTATTCAATTATAACTTTTCTTATTGCACAGTGCGATAGAATGGCAAAAAATAAAAAAATTAAATTTAGTTAAAAAAATTGTAAAAACCTGTTGACGAATCGCATAACACTTGGTATATTATATGAGCGTGCTTGGTTGGGATATGGCACTAACACTTAAGCATCGGTCTAATGGCCGGTATATCCCAAGAATATTGGAGGTTTAGCTCAGTTGGGAGAGCATCTGCCTTACAAGCAGGAGGGCACAGGTTCGAGCCCTGTATCCTCCATCGTTCGGGACT
>NZ_DBPF01000148.1:19697-21577 GCF_002299355.1 Catenibacterium sp. UBA627 | reverse complement strand
GGAATTTACGACTATGGAGTGTACAAGTACTTGTGAGTAGATATGATTTTTGTCAATCCAAAGCATGCACGATGACATAGTAAGTAATGTTCGTGAGAACTTACATTATCTCGATGTGAGTATATTTAATCACATTTTGAGTGGCAGGTTAGATGTATGAGTCATTTAGTAATTGTCGAATCACCATCTAAATCTAAAACAATTAGTAAATACCTAAGCGACGATTTTGTTGTAAAATCATCAAAAGGCCATATCAGAGATCTGGCTATCTCTGGCAAAGGCGGCTTAGGTGTAGATATAGAAAATGAGTTTGCCCCTCATTATGTTATTAGTAAAGATAAGAAAGATGTTGTAAAAGAATTAAAAGCATGTGCCAAAAAAGCAGATGATGTTTATCTCGCAACCGATCCGGACCGTGAAGGAGAAGCCATCTCATGGCATTTGGCAGAAGTGTTAGGATTAGATCCTGAGACTACAAAAAGAGTAGAATTCCATGAAGTCACAAAGAATGCAGTTACAAAAGCGATTGATAATCCCCGCAAGATTGATATGGATCTTGTTCATTCTCAGGAAACAAGACGTGTCTTAGATAGAATTATCGGGTTTAAGCTTTCTAAACTTCTACAGAAGAAGATTAAATCTAAGTCTGCAGGACGTGTACAGTCCGTTGCATTAAGATTAATCTGTGAGAGAGAAGCAGAAATTGATGCATTCATCCCAGAAGAATTCTGGAAGATTGATGCTGATTTTGAAAAGGATAATATTCCATTCAATGCAGAACTCACTAAGTATAAAACTAAGAAATTAGAAATCCATAATAGTGAAGAAGCACAAGCCATTTATGATGCATTGACACCTACATTTACTGTAGAGAAGATTAAGAAAACGACAAAGAAGAGAAATTCATATGCACCATTTATTACTTCAACACTGCAGCAGGAAGCATCTTCTAAATTAAATTTTAAAGCAAGACGTACAATGTCTATTGCTCAGAAGTTGTATGAAGGGATTGATATTGGAACTGAGACTGTCGGTTTAATTACTTATATGAGAACAGACTCTATTCGCTTATCACCTGAATTTACTGCAGCTGCAATGGATTATATTGAAAAGACATATGGTAAAGAATATGTAGGAAGTGTTAAAGTTTCTAAGAAGACTGAAAATGTACAGGATGCTCATGAAGCAATTCGTCCTACAAGTATTGATCGTACACCAGAAAGTATTAAACAATACCTTACACAGGAACAGTATAAGCTGTATTCATTAATCTATGCACGTGCGCTTGCTTCATTAATGGCACCAAGCCAGTCTGCAAGTACATCTTTAGTATTAGATAACAATGATTATAAGTTTAATGCATCAGGCTCTATCTTAAAGTTTGATGGATGGTTAAAGGTTTATGGTGAATATGATAAGAGTAAGAACGAATTACTCCCAGATATGGATGAAAATGAATTGATTGATGCAAAGAAGATCAATAAAGAACAGCATTTCACTACACCACCAGCACGTTATACAGAAGCAAAGCTTATCAAGGCGATGGAAGAATTAGGTATTGGTCGTCCTTCTACTTATGCGACTATTATCGATACAATCGTCACAAGAGAATATGTCACTTTAGAAAAGAAGACATTCAAGCCTACAGAGTCAGGACTTTTGACTAATAAGAAGCTTCTTGAATATTTTGATTCAATCATCAATGTAGACTATACTGCAAAGATGGAAAATGAACTTGATGAAATTGCAAAGGGACAGGATACTTATGTTCATGCCTTAACTGAATTTGAACAGGCTTTTGAACCGCTATTAGAAAAAGCATATGACGGTATGGAAAAGATTGAACCTAAAAAGACAGGAGAAAAATGTCCTGAATGTGG
>NZ_DBPF01000148.1:0-19569 GCF_002299355.1 Catenibacterium sp. UBA627 | reverse complement strand
TATGATATATAAAATGGGCCGTTTTGGACGTTTTGAAGCATGTTCTAATTACCCTAAGTGTAAATATATCAAGCCTCAGAAACTTGAAGAGACAGGTGAAACATGTCCTAACTGTGGCAGTCCAGTTGTATGGAAGAAGGGTCGTTTTGGTCCATTTAAAGCCTGCTCTAATTACCCAAAGTGCAAAACAATTATTAAAGAAAAGAAAAAGAAAGAAGAATAATGAACTGCCCATGCAGTTCATTTTCTTTCATTGGAGGAAAATATGATCAAGGAAGTAAATGTCGTTGGTGGTGGACTTGCTGGTGTTGAAGCCACTTACCAGCTTATTAAAGAAGGTATTCCTGTACATCTTTATGAAATGAGACCGGTTAAGAAGACAGATGTACATAAAACAAGTGATTTTGCAGAATTGGTATGTTCTAATTCATTACGTGCAGATGGCTTAAAGAATGCAGTAGGTGTTTTAAAACAAGAAATGACAATGAATGACAGCTTGATTATCAAGATGGCGAGGGACCATGCAGTTCCTGCTGGCGGTTCTTTGGCAGTTGATCGTGAAGGCTTTTCTCGTGCGGTGACAGAGTTTATTGAAAATCATCCTCTTGTTACTGTTCATCGTGAAGAAGTGACTCGTATTCCAGATGGACCTGCTATTATTGCATCTGGACCTTTGACGAGTGATGCACTTGCAAAAGAAATTATGGATTTAATGGGTAATCAGGATTATTTCTATTTCTATGATGCAGCGGCTCCAATTGTCACAAAAGAATCTATTGATTTTAATAAAGCCTTTTATAAATCACGTTATGATAAGGGGGATGGAGAATATATCAACTGCCCAATGACTAAAGAAGAATTTGATGCTTTCTATGATGCACTTATCAATGCAGAAGTTGTAAAGCCTCATGATTTTGAAGAAAAGTTCTTTGAAGGATGCATGCCTTTTGAAGAAATCGCAAGAAGAGGAAAGCAGACACTTCTTTTTGGTCCAATGAAGCCTGTAGGACTAGAAAAGGATGGTCAGCGTTTTGAAGCAGTTGTTCAGTTAAGACAGGATAATGCAGTGGGTTCTCTTTATAATATTGTAGGATTCCAGACACATCTTAAATGGGGTGAACAGGACCGTATTATTCATATGATTCCAGGGCTAGAAAATGCTTCTATTGTTCGTTATGGTATCATGCATCGTAACTGTTACTTCAATTCACCTACTTATTTAAATCCTACATATCAGTTCAAGAATCGTGAAGATTTATTCTTTGCAGGTCAGATGACAGGTGTAGAAGGATATGTAGAATCTGCGCAGAGTGGTATTGTGGCTGGTAAGAATATGGTGAGATATTTAAAGGGAGAAGAACTTCTTACTTATCCTAGAGAAACAGTCATGGGCTCTTTGGCTTATTATATTACACATGCGTCCCCAAGTGATTTTCAGCCGATGAAGGCTAACTTTGGTATTCTTCCTGATTTAGAAGGTAAAGTGAAGAAAAAAGAAAAGAAAGAAAAATATGCACAGCGTGCATTAGAAAAGATGGAAGAATTTATCAATGGATGAAAAGAAAGCTTTTCTTCACTATCTTAAATATCAAAAGAACTACTCTGTACTTACTTTACAATCCTATGAAAGAGAACTGACTGATTTTCTCTTATTTATAGGTAAAGAAAGTATTTCTTTACAGGAAGTAGACTATTATGTAATTCAGAATTACTTGATTTATTTAAATGAGAAACATTTGTCTCATACAACAATCAATCATTATTTGAGTTCTCTTAGATCTTTCTTTAAATATTTATGTCAACAGAACATTGTAGTCTCTAATCCTTTTTCACAGGTGCATTCTTTAAAAACAGGCTCTAGAAACCCTGATTTCCTTTATGTTGATGAAATGATGGGCTATCTAGATTCAATTGATACACATACATCTCTAGGAGTAAGAAATAAAGCTCTTTTAGAACTCATGTATGCATCAGGACTTCGTGTAAGTGAAGTAGTGTCAATGCGCTTGTCGCAGATTGATTTTAATAGACAAATGATTAGAGTGCTTGGTAAAGGAAGCAAAGAAAGAGAAGTACCATTTCATGATTATGCAAAAAAATGGTTACTGCAGTATATCAATGATGATCGTATCAGCATTATCAATGAATATCATGAAACACATGATTATGTATTTGTGAATAGGAGAGGAAAGAAACTGACAAATAGAGGAGTAGAGAATATTATTGATCGCACAATGTATCTTTATGATCCTTTACGTAAGATTCATCCTCATACAATTCGCCATTCCTTTGCGACTCATTTACTAGATGCAGGCATGGACATCCGTGTTGTACAGGAACTATTAGGGCATTCCTCTTTATCTACGACCCAGATTTATACGCATGTATCACAAGAACACCTAAGAGAAGTGTATAATCGTACCTGTCCTAGACAAGAATTCAAGAAAATTGAAAAAAATATTGACGATAAGGGTAAGAAATGATATTATAATCAGCGTTGTAGACCTCTGACTACAACCGCACATAAGAGGTATTAAATGCAAGTGCTGCCTTGGTTGGCGAGTCTAAGAGAAAAAAATATGAAGGAGGTACACTGATGTACGCAATTATTGAAACTGGTGGAAAACAGTTAAAGGTTGAAGCCGGAGATACTATTTTTGTAGAAAAGTTAGATGTTGAAGAAGGCACTGAATACACTTTCGAAAAGGTTCTTTTAGTTGGTGATAACGGTGTTAAAGTTGGTCATCCTTATGTAGAAGGTGCTAAGGTTACTGCAACTGTTGAAAAACAGGGTAAGGAAAAGAAAGTCACTATATTCAAATATAAGCCTAAAAAGCATTATCATAAGAAACAGGGTCATAGACAGCCTTATACTAAGTTAACAATCAAAGAAATTAACGCTTAATGACTCACGTAGATGTTGTGTATCATGCAGGTCAGATTCAATCTATCAAGGTTGAAGGGCATGCTGAACAAAATGAATATGGAAAAGATATTGCTTGTGCTGGAATCAGTACTGCAGTAGTAGGTATTTACAATATGCTTGAAGCCAAAGGCTTCATGAAAGATGGCAATCTTGCCAATGTAGAGAGTGGTTACTCTTATTTCGAGATATTCAATAATCGTGAAGATTATCAGATTATTCTAGAAACTTTGATAAAAATTCTAGAAACTGTTGAATACTCATATGAACAATATGTTAAAATTAACACTAGGGAGGTATAATACTATGTTAAAGTTAGATTTACAGTTATTCGCTTCTAAAAAGGGTGTAGGTTCTACTAAGAACGGTCGTGACTCTGAATCAAAGCGTTTAGGTGCTAAGCTTTCTGATGGACAGACTTGTACAGCTGGTTCAATTATTTATAGACAGAGAGGTACTAAGGTTCATCCTGGTACTAATGTTGGTAAAGGTGGAGACGATACTTTATTCGCTAAAGTTGATGGTGTCGTTAAATACGAAAGACTTGGTAAAAACAAGAAACAGGTATCTGTTTATCCAGTAGCTTAATCTCAAGAATCCCCTATGGGATTCTTTTTTTGAAGAAAGAAGGTGGATACATGAAATTTATTGATCGCGTAAAGATTTATGTTCAAGCTGGTACTGGTGGTAATGGTACAGTTGCGTTTAGACGTGAAGCACATGTTCCTAAAGGAGGTCCATCTGGAGGAGATGGAGGTCGTGGGGGAAGTGTTATCTTCGTTGCAACAAACTCATTATCTACTTTATTAGACTTAAGATATTATCGTGAATATAAAGCACAAAATGGTGAAAAAGGTCATGCTAAAAAGATGCATGGTGCTGATGCAGATGATTTAGTCATCAGAGTGCCAGTGGGCACTTGTGTTTATGATGATGATACAGGCAATATTATTGCCGATCTTACAAAAGATGGTCAGCGTGCTGTTATCGCAAAAGGTGGCCGTGGTGGTCGTGGTAATGCAAGATTCGCTTCATCACGTAACCCAGCACCTAAAATCTGTGAAAATGGTGAACCAGGTGAAAAATTCAATTTAAGAGTAGAATTAAAGTTACTTGCAGATGTTGGATTAGTAGGATTCCCAAGTGTTGGTAAGTCTACTTTATTATCTGTTGTTTCAAAAGCAAGACCGCAGATTGCTGATTATCACTTTACTACTATTGTGCCTAATTTAGGTGTTGTACAGGTTAAGGATGGTCGTTCATTTGTTATGGCTGACTTACCTGGTCTTATTGAAGGGGCATCACAGGGTAAAGGATTAGGTCATCAGTTCTTAAGACATATCGAAAGATGTCGTGTTATCGTGCATATTATTGATATGAGCGGTAGCGAAGGCAGAGATCCTTATGAAGATTATGTCACTATTAATAAAGAATTAGGTGAATATGAATATCGCTTATTAGAAAGACCACAGATTATTGTTGCTAATAAGATGGATGGCGATGAAGCAGAAGAAAACTTAAAGAAGTTCAAGGAAAAACTTGGAGATCAGAAAGTATTCCCAATCATTGCACCAATTCATGAAGGCATCGATGCTGTCCTTTATGCAGTTGCTGATGCATTAGAAACTGCACCAGACTTCTTTAATCAGGAAGAAGAACAGGAAAGTGTTCTTTATACTTATAAGGAAGAAGAAAAACCATTCACTATCCATAATAAAGGTAATGGTGTATGGGAAGTCACTGGTAAGAAGGTTGAAAGACTTGTACAGATGGCCTCATTTACTACAGATGATGGTTTCCAGAGATTCGCATTACAGATCCGTAATATGGGTATTGATGATGCATTAAGAGAAGCAGGCTGTGAAGATGGCGATACTGTACGCCTATATGACTTCGAATTTGAATTTTATAATTAATACCATTTCTAGAAATGGTATTTTTTTTTGACATATGATAGAATTAGGGAATGCGTAAAGGAGAATTTTATGTATAGTTATATCAAAGGAATCATTGCAGATTTGTATTCAGATCATATTGTCATAGATAATCATGGAATAGGTTATGAAGTACATGTATCTAATCCTTATAATTTTAAAAAGGGTGATGATGCAACAGTATATATATATCAACAGGTCAAAGAAGATGATATTACTTTATTTGGCTTTAAGAAGAAAGAAGAAAAAGAATTATTTCAAAAGCTTATTCTTGTGAAAGGGATAGGCTGTAAGACGGCTATCGGTATTCTTGCGACAGGTGAGATTGATGCGATTATTGATGCGATAGAAAGTAAAAATACAGCATATCTTAAGAAGATACCAGGTATTGGACCTAGGGCGGCACAGCAGATCATTCTTGATCTACATGGTAAGTTTGATAAACGTGCAATGAAGCCTCTTGGCTCTCCGGATTATGAAGAAGCTACTGAAGTATTAATCGCATTAGGCTATAAACAGAGTGATGTAGAAAAAGCTATGAAAGTATTATCGAGTGAAAATCTAGATACAAATGGCTATGTGAAACGTGCATTAGCCTTATTAACACAATAATGAAAGGAGAATCTTATGGATCGTGATGTTTTAGATATTAATGAGCATATCGAAGATGAAGAAAGCTCTTTAAGACCGGCTTCTTTTGATGAATATGTAGGTCAGCATGATTTAAAAGAAAACCTTCGTGTCTTTGTGGGTGCTGCAAAGATGCGTGATGAAACACTTGATCATGTTCTGTTCTATGGTCCTCCAGGACTTGGTAAAACTACTATGTCGATGATTATTGCAAATGAAATGGGAACGCATATCAAGATTACAACAGGACCTTCTATTGAAAAAACGGGAGATCTTGTCGCTTTGCTTACATCTTTAGAACCAGGCGATGTTCTCTTTATTGATGAAATTCATCGTTTGAATAAAGTTGTAGAAGAAATACTGTATCCAGCAATGGAAGATTTCTGCGTGGATGTTATGATTGGTAAAGATGCTACAACACGTTCTGTACGTATTGATTTACCTCCTTTTACATTAGTAGGAGCGACTACACGTGCAGGAGATATTTCAGCCCCATTACGTGACCGTTTTGGTATTGTGGCTAAACTTGATTATTATAAAGATGAAGAACTTAGAGATATTATTTCTCGTACAAGTAAAGTCTACGATATGACCATGGAAGAAGAAGCAAAGATGGAACTTGCTAGACGTTCAAGAGGAACACCACGTATTGCGAATAGACTCTTTAGACGTGTAAGAGACTTTGCACAGTTTTATGGTGATGAAATCATTACAAAAGACCGTACAATGCAGGCGCTAGACCGTTTAAAGGTTGATAACCTAGGCTTGGATGATGTCGATCATAAATACTTACTTGGTATTATCAATCGTTTTCAGGGTGGGCCGGTTGGTTTAGAAGCACTTGCTGCAAGTATTGGTGAAGAAAGAATGACATTAGAAGATGTCTATGAACCTTACTTACTACAAAAAGGATTGATCAAACGTACTTCAAGAGGCAGAATTGCGACAGATCTTGCTTATAGACATTTTCATATTACAAGAGAGAATTAGATCAATTCTCTTTTTTTATGCGTCAAATTAAGATTATTGGGCTGATTCTTTTGAGTATTGCCTCATTTATATATAGTTATCAAAAGCCTGAAAAAGTCAGCTCTACACAAAAATCAGAAGTCTATATCACATTAGAAGGTGCTTTTAACCAAACAGGTGAAGTCCCAATTAAAGAAGGTATGACGATGAGTGATTTAATAAAGGAAGTAGGGGTTAAAGAAAATGCCTGCATGGATTCTTTAAATATGAATAGAAGTATTCAAGCAGAAATGCGTTTTTATTTACCAGAAAAAAGAGCAAATATGATTTCACTTAATAAAGGAACTTTAGAAGACTTTATGACTTTAAAAGGAGTGGGAGAGAAAACGGCACAGAAGTTCATTGACTATAGACAGATACAGCCTTTTTATTCAATAGAAGACATCATGAATATACAAGGAATCGGTGAGAAGAAATATCTCATCTATCGTGACTATCTGTGCCTTTAAGATATCATTTAGTATATTATGCTGTATTTGTCTTATTGCTGTCAGTTGCTTATCTTGTTCATCCTCTATTTTATATATTTCTATTTGCTTATTTAATTTATCTAGTAAAACGATTTGGAAGAAAGATGTTGTTTCTTCTTTTTTTATTACCTATTATATTAAGACCAGTGACTTCATCAGAAGTGCCTACTATTGTTTCTGGAAGGGTGAAAGATATAAGAGATAATTATGTTATTTTAAATACTGATTATGGGAAGATTAAAGCCTATACTGATCATTCATTTCAATACAATGACGAAGTACTTGTTAAACTTAGATTTCTTGAAATTAAGCATCGCAAGGATCCGATAGGTTATGATGAATATCATTCATTCAAAGCTAACAATATCGTCGCAAAGGCTAAAATCACCCATATTACCACTGTTTCATCCCATCCTTCCTTTTGTCATTTACTAGAAAAACATTTCTCTTCTTCAAAGTCTATTAAAAGTTATCAGAAACTCTTTGTTCTAGGAATAAAAGATGAAGCCATTAAAGAAGACTATTCACTCCTCACAAGTCTTTCTCTTATCCATATGTTTGCTCTTTCAGGTATGCATATACATTTACTTTATAAGTGTTTGAGTCTTATTAAAACATTTGTACGCGTTGATATTGCGGATATCATTATCAAAATACTCATAGGTTTTTATGTCTTTTCTATACCTTATAATATATCTCTTCATCGTGCTTTTTATATGCTCGTCATCTATGACCTTGTAAAAGAGAAGTTCAATCAATTAGATGTACTATCGTTACTTGTTTTATTTAATGTTATTAAGAATCCTTATATCATCTTTAGTATTTCCTTTGTTTTCTCTTACTTTATTTATTTCCTTGTCATTATGACTAAACATTTCCCATATCGCTCTTTCCTTATCTATTTGGGTGGTATTCCTATTGTCCTCACGCTTAATTTCTCTATTAATATCTTTTCTTATTTTTTAACGGTTCTTCTTACTCCTTTTATATCCTGTTTCTATATTGTGACACTCCTCTCTCTCATATTTCCAATAGATCTAATTATGAAGATGATGATCAACTACCAGCAGATGGTTTTGAACTTTATCACTTCATTCAATGCAGAAATTATCTTTCAAAAACCAACGCTCTCATTTATTATTCTTTATTATGCCATCTTATTTTATATTTTCTTATTATTAGAAGAAAAGAAGAGTGTTCAGTTTTCTATGTCTCTATTATGTGCACTTATGATCAGCTTTCATATATATAGTATCTATAAGCCATATACTCAGGTTTCTACTATTGATGTAGGGCAGGGGGATTGTTCATTGATCCGCCTACCTTTTAATCAAGGAAATTATTTGATTGATACAGGGGGTAACAGGGAATATGATATTGCTAGTCATAATGTTATTCCATTTCTTAAATCTCAAGGTGTTCCGTGCATTGATAGAGTTTATATATCTCATCACGATTATGATCACTACGGTGCTTTGGATTCGTTAAAGAAGAAATATAAAGTCAAGCGTATCATTGACTCCTATCAGGAAGAAGAGAAGAATAAGCTGATTACAATTAAAATGCTTAAAAGTGATGTGATTTATCCTTCTACCAATGAAAATTCTTTAGTCATGCTAGTAACAACAGGAGGCTATAACTATTTATTTACGGGTGATATCCCAAGTAATGTAGAAGAAGATCTTTATAAGAAATATGGAGAAATAGATATAGATGTTTTAAAAGTAGCTCATCATGGTAGTGGTTATTCTTCTTCTGTAACATTCTTTCAAATGGTACATCCACGTATTGCGATGATTGGTGTAGGAGAACATAATCTTTATGGTCATCCAGCTCGTATTGTGATTAAACGATTAGAAGAAAGAAAGATTAAAATACTGCGTACTGATCTTGATGGCAGCTTTTCTATTATCACTTATTTAGGAGAACATCTTATTTACCGTTAATCATGAATATATGGTAGAATAGGACAAAAGGATGGAAAACTATGAATATTGTATTATACGGAGAAGAAAAACTATTACTTGCACAAAGATTAGAGGATTTAAAAAAGAAATATCAATGTACAAGTGATGATATGAATTATATGGTCTATCATGCAGGTGAAACACCAATGAAGGAAATCATTGAAGATGCCTTAACACAGCCTTTCTTAACAGAATATAAGATGGTTGTCTTAAAGAATCCAATCTTTCTTACAAAAGAGAAGCCTAAAAAGAAGCTTGTCACAGATGAAGATATCAAGCTGTTTTTAGATTATATTGAACATGATAATCCGACAACAATCTTTGTTATATATCAGGATCAGCGTAATTTTGATGAAAGAAAGAAGGTAGTCAAATCATTACGTAAGCATGCAAAATGGTATGAAATGGAAAAACTGACCTTTGATCAGCTTTATAAAACTACTAGAGAAGCAATCATTCGTAGAAATGCCTCTATTGATGATGATGCACTTACTTTGTTGTTAGATCGCTGTGGAAATGATCTTTTGACTATTTCTAATCAGGTAGAAAAACTATGTCTTTATACACATAATATAAAGAAGGAAGATGTTGAAAGACTTGTTCCACCACGTGTTGAAGAAGATGTATTTAAGTTGACAAATGCGCTTATGAATCATGATTTAAGAAATACGATGCGTGTTTATCAGGATTTGATTTCTCAAAACCATGAACCCTTACAGTTGATTGGGTTAATTGCGAATTCATTACGTAATCTTTATCAGGTCTCTATTATGAGTAAGAAGGGCTATCGTGATACTGATATTGCATCTGCCCTTGGACTTAATCCTCGTGCAATCTATCCAATCCGTAAAAATGCGGCACATTTTGATATTACAGAACTTATTGAAAAACTTTATGCTTTATCTGAACTTGATTATGCAATCAAGACTGGGACAGTGGATAAATATAGAGGATTAGAACTCTTCTTGATGAGGATATAATATGGAAACAAAAGCACTTTATATTCATATTCCTTTTTGTGATCATATCTGTTCTTATTGTGATTTTGCAAAGGTCTATTATCGTGAAGAGTTTGTATTACAGTATCTAGAACGTCTAAAGGAAGAACTTGATACACTTCCTCATCATCCGATGGAAACTATTTATATAGGAGGAGGCACACCAAGTGCACTTTCTTTAAATCAATTAAAGATGTTATTAAATATGATAGATCCTTTTGTGGGTGATGGAACTCTAGAATATACTATAGAAGTCAATCCTGAATCAGCAACGCTAGATAAACTAGAAACTATGCATCTTCATGGAGCTAATCGCTTAAGTGTAGGTGTACAGACATTTGATAATACATTATTAAAAAGAATTGAACGTTATCATACATCTTCTATAGCAAAAGAAGTCGTAAGAAATGCGAAGGCTATTGGCTTTAAGCATATCTCTATTGATTTGATGTATGGATTACCAGAACAGACATTAGAAGATGTGAAAGAAGATTTACAGATTGCCTTATCACTTCCTATCAATCATTTATCCTACTATTCTCTTATATTAGAAGAACATACAAGACTTTATGACAATTATGAACCACTTGATGAAGAAACTGAAGGAATATGGAGTGATTATATTGTAGAGACACTCTCTCGTGCAGGTTTTCATCGTTATGAGGTATCTAATTATGCATTAGGAAATCATGAATCTTATCATAATAAAGTCTATTGGCATTATGAGAACTATTATGGTGTCGGTATTGGTGCCACAGGTAAAATAGATGATGAACTTATTTCTCACTCACGCAGTCTCACTGATTACCTGCAGGGGAAGAATACAATATATATCGAAAAAGAAACAATCGAAGATACAATGTTTAATCATCTTATGATGTCTTTACGTCTTGAAGAAGGGTTGGACCTTGATGAATTTAAAAGAAGATACCATCATGCTATAGAAGAGGTCTATAAAGAAGCTCTCTCTAAGAATCTAGATAACCACAATCTGGTTATTGAAAATAATCATTTAAAAACAAATCATACGCTTGATCTTCTTAATTCCATCCTCCTTGATTTCTTGCCAGAGTAGTACAACGGTTTCTAGAAAATAGAAACCGTTTTTTAGCACAAACTAGCACTAAAGGCTTGACACTGCTAAAAAAGAATGTATAATGAATCTAGCACAAGAGGAAAAAGAGTGCTAAGGAGGTGCTTGAGAGTGCTATCGGCAAGACAAATGCTAATATTTAAATATATTGTCGAAGAGTTTATTGAAACAGCAGAACCTGTTGGATCTAAACTATTGATGACAAAATATGAATTACCTTATTCAAGCGCCACTATCCGAAATGAAATGAGCAAACTTGAAGAACTTGGCTTTCTAGTAAAGACGCATACATCTTCTGGTCGTGTTCCTTCTAAGAAGGGCTACTACTATTATGTAAATACTTTGCTTCAGCCAAATGTTGATGAACAGGTGAAGAATCAGGTTGCAACAATCTTTAGTGATACACATCAATCATTGAATAGTTTGATTAAAGAAAGCTGCGAAATGTTAAGCCAGTTGACTGATCTGACGGCGGTTGCTCTAGGACCTAATTCAAGTTATGAATGTCTGCAGAATATCACATTAGTTCCTATTGGAACAAGAAATGTGACAGCCATCATAGTGACGGATAAGGGACATGTAGAAAATCGAGTTTTCACTTTATCTGAGACATTGAGTTTGGATGATTTACAAGCCTGTGTATCGGTTATGAATGATACACTAGTAGGTACACCAATCAATCAGGTCGCAGATAAGTTAGAAAATGATGTCAAGCCAATCCTCAATACGAGAATCAAGGAACATGAAATCTTGTTTAATGCTTTCTTAGAAGCATTTATGAAATTTGCAAGAAACAATGTATATTTCTCTGGTAAAGATCATTTGTTATATCAGCCAGAATACAATGATGTCAATAAGTTAAGAAAACTAGTGAGTGCATTTGAAAATTCATCAAACTGGAATTTCTTAGCACCAACTGACGATGATGGTATCAAGGTATTAATTGGTGATGATTCAAATGTATCTGGACTTGATGATGTATCTGTTATTTCATCTTCTTTTGATACAGGAGGAGCTAACAAAGGAACGATTTCTGTAATCGGTCCAACGCGTATGCCTTACAAGAAAGTTGTATCGCTTGTAGAATATATTACTGAAAATATTGAAAGAATCATCAAGGAAAATGATGAGTAGAAGAGGTGAGACCATGGCAGAAGAAATGAATAAAGATGAAGCTGTTAAAGAAGCTGAAGAAGCTGTTAAAGAAACTGAAGAAGCAGTTAAAGAAGCTGAAGAAGCAGTTGAAGAAGTAAAAGAAGAGACAACTGAAGAAAAAGTGGATCCTAAAGATGAAAAAATCAAAGATTTAGAATCTCAAATCAATCAGTGGAAGACAGATTATTATAAAGTATTCGCTGATATGGAGAACTTAAAGAAAAGACTTAAAACAGAACATGCAAATCAGTTAAAGTATGCAATGCAGTCTTTTATTGAAGAGTTACTACCAGTTATTGATAACTATGAAAGATCATTAACTGTAGAACCTGAAAGCGAAGAAGGTAAGAATATTCTTAAGGGTAACAAGATGATTTTAAACCAGTTAATGAATATTCTAGGCAAGAACGGTGTAACTGTGATTGAAGCACAGGGAAAGGAATTTGATCCTAATATGCACCAGGCAGTCATGCAGGATGACAATCCTGACTTTGGTCCAAATATTGTGACTGAAGAATTACAAAAAGGTTATATGTTAAAAGATAGAGTTATTAGAGCAACTTTAGTGAAAGTGAATAAGGATTAATAGGAGGAGAACTTATTATGAGTAAAGTTATTGGTATTGATTTAGGTACAACAAATTCATGTGTCAGTGTAATGGAAAATGGTGAAGCAAAAGTAATTGCAAATCCAGAAGGAATGAGAACAACTCCATCAGTTGTCGCATTCAAGAATGGTGAAATCATTGTTGGTGAAGCTGCAAAGCGTCAGGCAGTTACAAATCCTGATACTGTAGCATCAATCAAGAGACATATGGGTACAAGCTATAAAGAACATGTCAATGGTCGTGATTATACACCAGAAGAAATTTCAGCAATGATTCTTCAGAACTTAAAAGCTACTGCTGAAAGTTATTTAGGTGAACCTGTGACTCGTGCAGTTATCACAGTTCCAGCTTACTTCAATGACTCACAGCGTCAGGCTACAAAAGATGCTGGTAAGATTGCAGGTCTTGATGTTGAACGTATCATCAACGAACCTACAGCAGCAGCTCTTGCTTATGGTGTAGACAAGACTGAACAGGAACAGAAAGTATTAGTATATGACTTAGGTGGTGGAACATTCGATGTATCTATCCTTGACTTAGCTGATGGTACTTTCGATGTATTAGCTACTGCAGGTAACAACCACTTAGGTGGTGATGACTTCGATAAGAAAGTTATGGACTACATGGTTAGTGAATTCAAGAAAGAAAACGGTGTTGATTTAAGCGCTGATAAGATGGCTATGCAGAGAGTTAAAGATGCTGCAGAAAAGGCTAAGAAAGACTTATCTGGCATGATGCAGACTCAGATTTCATTACCATATATCACAGCTGGTGCTAATGGACCACTTCATTTAGATATGACTCTTACAAGAGCAAAATTTGATGAATTAACATCTGATTTAGTTGCTGAAACTGAAACTCCAGTAAGACAGGCATTAAATGATGCTGACGTTACTCCATCTGAAATCGATCAGATCTTATTAGTTGGTGGTTCTACTCGTATTATTGCAGTACAGGAATCAGTTAAGAGATTATTAGGAAAAGAACCGAACAAGTCAGTTAACCCTGATGAAGTAGTATCTATGGGTGCTGCAATCCAGGGTGGTGTTATCACTGGTGATGTTAAAGATATCGTATTACTTGACGTTACACCATTATCACTTGGTATCGAAACAATGGGTGGTGTTATGACAGTATTAATTCCTCGTAACACAACTATCCCAACTACTAAATCACAGATCTTCTCAACTGCTGCTGATAACCAGCCAGCTGTAGATATCAACGTATTACAGGGTGAACGTGCTATGGCTAAAGATAATAAGCAGTTAGGCTTATTCAAGCTTGATGGTATTGAACCAGCTCCAAGAGGCGTTCCTCAGATTGAAGTATCATTTGATATCGACGTTAACGGTATCGTAAACGTTAAAGCAAAAGATATGAAGACAAACAAAGAACAGTCTATCACTATTCAGAACTCTACAGGTTTAAGTGAAGAAGAAATCGATAGAATGGTTAAGGAAGCAGAAAGCAACAAAGCTGACGATGAAAAGAAACGTAAAGACATCGAAACTAAGAACAAAGCAGAAGCTTTGATCAACCAGATTGATAAGGCTTTAGCTGAGCAGGGTGCTAACCTTCCAGAAGATCAGAAGAAGCAGGCTACAGCTTTAAGAGATGAACTTAAGACTGCATTAGATAATAATGATATGGCTACTCTTGAATCTAAGATGAGCGAACTTGAAAATATTGCTCAGCAGATGGCTGCTGCTCAGTATCAGCAGCAGAATGCTGGTAACACAGCGAGTGCAGACACTTCATCTAACAACAATAACGATGATTTCGTTGATGCAGACTTTACTGAAAAGAACTAACAAGAAAGCCAAGGGAATCCCCCTTGGCTTATATTAAATGAGGTGTGATTTATGGCAGATAAGAGAGATTACTATGAAGTCCTTGGTGTATCCAAGGATGCTTCAAAAGATGAAATAAAACGTGCCTATCGTAAGATGGCAAAGAAATATCACCCTGATGTGAATAAGGCGCCTGATGCAGCAGAAAAGTTCAAGGAAGTCAATGAAGCCTATGAAGTTCTTTCTGATGAGAATAAGAAGGCCGCTTATGACCGTTATGGACATGCAGCATTTGAACAGGGTGGTGCAGGTGCTGGAGGATTTGGTGGCCAGGGATTTGGTGGATTTGAAGATATGGACTTTGGTGATATCTTCGGTTCATTCTTTGGCGGAGGACAGTCACGTTCTAGAAGACCTACAGGACCACAAAAAGGTGAAGACCGTTATGTTCAGATAGAAATTGATTTCATGGATGCTATCAAGGGCAAAAAGACTGAACTTAAGATTAACTATGATGAACAGTGTTCTCATTGTCATGGTACAGGTGCGAAGAATCCTAATGATGTGCATACATGTTCTAGATGTGGTGGTACAGGACGTATTAGAGTACAGCAGCGTTCGCCATTTGGTACTATCATTAATGAATCAGTCTGCCCAGACTGTCATGGTACAGGTAAGGTAGTCAAGGATAAGTGTCCACATTGTCATGGTTCAGGATATATTAATAAGAATGTCACTGTTGAATTAACTATCCCAGCTGGTATTGATTCTCATCAGCAGTTACGTGTCGCTGGTAAAGGTCAGCGTGGCGTCAATGGCGGACCTAATGGGGATTTATATGTAGAAATCTATGTTCGTCCACATAAATACTTTGTGAGAAATGGTAATGATATTTCTATATCAGTTCCAGTTTCTGCAGTCGATGCAACTCTTGGCTGTGAAGTAGAAGTACCTACTGTTTATGGTGATGTGACTATGAAGATTCCAGCAGGAACACAAACTGGTACAGTCATGAGACTTAAGGGTAAAGGTGTCAAGAACATGCGTAGCGATACTTATGGTGATCAGTATGTTCAGGTCAATGTTTCTATTCCTAAGAAACTCAGCAAGAAAGAAAAAGATCTTTACATGAAACTTAAGGAATTAGATGAAAAAGAATCTATTTTTGATCAATTTAAAAAATCATTCAAGAGATAGGAATATTGAGTATTCCTGTCTTTTTTGTATAATAAAATAAGGAGGATAGTATGAAATATAAAACCATATTATGGGATATAGATGGCACACTTCTTAATTTTGAAATCTCTGAAAAAATCAGCATGGAAAAATGTTTGGAGAAGCATGGTGTATCTATGACAGAAGCACAATTTGAAGAATACAAAAAGATTAATAAAGAATGTTGGAAGATGATTGAAAAGGATCATTCAAGAAGAAATGAACTCATGGTGAAACGTTTTGTGGATTTTTTTGCATTACTTAATGTTTCTATTGATGGTGTTCATTTTAATAAAGATTATCAGGAAGCATTAGGGACTTATTATTGTTTGAATGAATTTGCCTTAGAAGCCATTTTGGCGCTTAAACCACATTGTAAGCAGTATGCAGCATCAAATGGTTCAAAAGTCGCTCAGTTAGGCAAATTAAAGGGTACGGGTCTTTATGATTTATTTGATGATATATTCATCTCAGAAGATGTAGGATATGAAAAACCTGATCTCACTTACTTTAATTATATTAAAGAAAAGACCCACTATGATCCTGATACCACAATTATTATTGGAGACTCACTTACAAGCGATATAAAGGGTGGAGAGAATGCAGGAATAGATACATGCTACTTTAATCCAGCACATCAAAAAAACACTTCTCAAGCTGTCACATATGAAATAGACAAACTTATAGAAGTGTTAGACATAGTAAAATAAAAGAGGCTGTTACCAGCCTCTATTATTATATCGATTAAGCGCTCTTTCTTAAAGTTCTTAACTGTCTTGCAGAAACTCTTACCTTTGTAGGCTTACCATCGATGATGACAGTAGCTTTCTGTAAGTTAACATTCCACTTTCTTCTTGTAGCGTTTAATGCATGAGAACGGTTGTTACCAGACATAGGTCCTTTACCGCTAATCTGACATTTTCTAGACATTGAATTCACCATCCTTTTACTTGTTTCACATACTCGTGTATCTTACCATCTACCTCATCAAAAATCAATCATTTTTTTTATTAATCTGTCCAAAATGTAAAAAAAGTTGAATATATGAACAAAATAAGGATTGAAAAATCTTTATTGTTTGCTATAATCCTAATTGTTTGTAATGTTTGTGTATATGATATATAATTACTATTATGAAAAAAGAATAAAAATGGAGGAATCAATATGATTAAAAAAACAACTGATCTTGGAAATATAGATATTTCAACTGACGTTATTGCTACTATTTGTGGTGGAGCTGCAACAGAATGTTATGGTGTTGTAGGTATGGCTAGCCAGAAGATGATGGATGGTTTTTATGATCTTCTAGGTAAAGATAATTATTCTAAAGGAATTGTTGTTGAAGAAGGTCAGACTGGTTCTATTATTAATCTTTATATTATTGTGGGTTACGGTGTGAAGATTTCTGAAATCGTATATGAAGTACAGAAGAAAGTTAAATATGTACTAGAAAAGACTCTAGATATTGATATTGAAGCTGTGAATGTTTATGTTCAGAGCATCCGTGTAATGGACTAGGAGGATGAAGCATGAAGGAAATTAACGGTAAAATGTTTAAACAGATGGTCTTAAGCGGGGCTATCGTATTACATAATAATCATCCTGAGGTAGATGCTTTAAACGTCTTCCCAGTACCAGATGGAGATACAGGTACTAATATGTCTCTTACATTTAATTCTGGAGCTGAACAGGTTGAAAAACTTGCTGATGATACATCTATTGGTGATATCGCTAAAACTCTTTCTAAGGGCTTATTAATGGGAGCAAGAGGGAACTCTGGTGTTATCCTTTCTCAGATTTTTAGAGGTGTAGCTAAATCACTTAAGGGAAAAGAAACTGCCAATGTTGCAGAATTATCTGATGCATTCTCTTCTGGTGCTAAAGTGGCTTATAAAGCAGTTATGCGTCCAGTAGAAGGAACAATCTTAACAGTTATCAGAGAATCTGCTGATGCAGCTGCTAAGTATGTACAGCCAGATATGGAAATTGAAGACTGGTTCTCTTACTTTGTAAAGAGTGCTGAAAAGTCTTTAGATAATACACCTGAACTTCTTCCAGTATTAAAAGAAGTAGGTGTAGTTGACTCAGGAGGAGCTGGTTTATTATTAGTATTAACTGGTTTCATGGCTGCTCTTGCTGGTGAAGTGATTGAAAAAGTAGATAATGTTGGTGCGGCAAGTGATGTGGAAATTGTACAGGAAGAAGAAAAGCCTTATGGCTATCGTGTACAGTTCACATTAAAGATTGATGACAGAAAGATGAATGCATTCAACTTAGATGGTTTCATCAATGAGTTAAAGAATTTACCAGGTAAGAACGTAGATGTAGCACAGAAAGATAACAAGGTTATTGGTAATGTAGATACATTAAAGCCTGGTAATGCATTAAATACAGGTCTTCGTTTTGGTGAATTCACTAAGGTAACTGTAGTGAATACTGAAGTATCTGAAAAAGAAAAAGAAGAAGAAATCCCAATGGCTCCTGCTAAGGAAATGGCTCTTATTTCTGTTGCTGCAGGTGATGGTATTAAGGATATGTTCCTTGAATTAAATTGTGATCATGTGGTATCTGGTGGTCAGACAATGAACCCAGCAACTGAAGATATCGTTAAAGCAATCAAGGGTGTGAATGCAAAGCATGTCATCATTCTTCCAAATAACTCTAATATCGTAATGACTGCGCAGCAGGCGGCTACAGTATTAGAAGGAGAAGTAGACGTTGTAGTATTACCTACTAAGACTATTCCTCAGGGATTATCTGCTGCCATCATGTATAATCCAGAAGCAACATTAGATGAAAATGTGGACGAAATGAAGGAAGCTATTGCGAATGTAAAGACTGGTCAGGTGACTTTCGCAATCAAGGATACTTCAATTGATGGTTTAGAAATTAAAGCAAATAACTATATGGCTTTATGTGAAAAGAAAATTGTGGCTTGCGTACCAGATAAGCTAGAAGCATTAAAGAATGTTTTAAGCAATCTTGTAGATGAAGAATCTGAAATCGTTACACTTATTTGTGGTGAAGACGTAACAGAAGAAGAACAGGAAGCAGCTGCAAGCTTCATTGAAGAAAACTATGAAGATGTAGAATGTGAAGTTCATGTTGGTAAACAGCCAGTTTACTCATTTATTGTTGGTGTAGAATAAATTCAAATCTCAAAAAGTGCCGATATAATCAGCACTTTTTTAATTGATATTCAAATTTTACGCTTATTTACGCACTAATTTGGATATATTAAATAAAAAAGCCTGTTTTTTATTGGTCATCTTCAAGATTGAATTCGATTAGTTGAGCTATCTGATGTTCCTTGGATTTTAAGACGTCAGCATATATATTAGCTGTTGTTTGAATATCATTATGGCCTAGATGAGAAGAGACTACTTTTATATCTACATCGTTCATAAGTAACAATGTTGCATTAGCATGTCTTAAGAAGTGAACTGTTATATATTCATAATCAGTTCCTTTTTTTATTGCGTTTAATCTCTTATTGATATTATTTCTATGTATATAATCTCCTAATGGAGTAGAGAAAACTATATCAGGATTAATATATTGTTCTTTTAAAAATTGCTTTCTTTCATTTTGTTCTTGTTGGACTATTTTAAGAATGTTAAAAACAGTGTTAGACATCCCTAATATTCGATAGCTGTTATTTGTTTTTGGTGGTCCAATAATTGAATTTTTTCCGACAAAATTAATAGTTTTGTTGATATTGATTTCTTTATTTTTAACGCTCTTTTTAAGAAAATTGT
>NZ_DBPF01000134.1:16972-17115 GCF_002299355.1 Catenibacterium sp. UBA627 | reverse complement strand
TTTAGTTCTGTAATCGTAACAGTATAATAGGAATGATGAATACCAGTCTCTTTGTACCTCAGTACCATCTTGCAGCTTATACATTCGGTCAGATAGTTTCTTTTTGATATACTCATCAATAGTATGGTCGTACTGTGAGGCTC
>NZ_DBPF01000134.1:0-16893 GCF_002299355.1 Catenibacterium sp. UBA627 | reverse complement strand
TACCTTGAATTTCTTTTCTACAGCAGCTTGAAACCCAGAAGGACATCTGTTCTTCATAGACCTGCCAAAACATTTTTTCTTATTAAACTTACCCTTATGCTTAACTCAAGTAAAAATTATGTGTCTTTCATCCCATAGGCAAGCCTATGGGTTTTTCGCCACAAATTTATAACATCCTTTGTAATTTCCTCTTCTATTATTCTTTATATATACTAATCACATAACCGTCTCAATTTCTAGTTATATTTCCAATAATTGAACTATGTCTCTTCGAATATCCTCAACCTCTTAACAATCTCCTCCGGCTCTGGCAACATTGCTTTCATCTCTTCCGGTAACGTATTTCTTAACTGATATGTAGCCACACCTATCGGAGCATTAATATTCTTCAACGCATACTCTACATAAGTTTTATCCTTACTCTTGCAAATGATAATTCCGATTGACGGATTCTCATCTGGCAATTTGAGCTGCTCGTCCAACGTTGTCAAATACAACTGCATCTTTCCGGCATATTCTGCTTCAAATTCACCTATTTTCAACTCTATGGCTATCAGACTTCTCAACCTTCTATGAAAAAGTAATAAATCAATATACAAATCCCTGCTTCCTGCCATCAGATGATATTGATTTCCGATGAATGTATAATCTCCACCCATTTCTATCAAAAACGCTCTTATGTTATTTACCAATTGCATTTCTAATTCGTGTTCAGAGTATTCAGGTGACAATTCCGCAAAATCAAATATATATTCATCTTTTACCGCAAGCTTAGCCTGTACACTTTGCTCTACCGGAAGCGTTAAATCAAAATTCGTCTGATTCAACAAATATTTCTCATAGGTCTGTGCTTCGATAAAATTAGTTAAGATGCGTTTTGTCCATCCATGTCTTTTCACCATCTGAATGTAAAATTCCCTTTGCAAATCATCCTTACACTTTTCCATAATAATGATGTTATTGCTCCAGCTAATTTCTCGCACCAATGGTGCGAGTTTTTCAGAATCACGATAAGTTAAATAAAAATTACGCATTCGCCACAGATTGGCTGCTGAATATCCCTTTGCTCCGGGAAACTCTTTTTGCAATTCTGTTGAGAGTACTTGAACAATTGATTTTCCCCAATCATTTTCTTCCTGCTGTCTATAAATTTCTTCTCCAATTTCCCAATACAAATTTACAGTTTCTGAATTGATTGATTTCAGAACCTGATACTGCTTTTTATGGATCAAATCTTTTAAATCATCCACAAGTGGTTCATATCCCACAATTTCATTCTTTCCCATGCACTTCTCCATTTCTCGCACCATTGGTGCGAGTTTTATAATTCAACCAACTTGATATCATATTTTTCAATTTCTGGACAAATCTCATAATTTCATACACCTCACTTTATGCTCTACTTATTAATACTGCACAAAGCGGTTATTTTCCTATTCTTTATAAATTATTTGCCAAAAGAAACACTTCTCTCATTCTTGACTATCCGATCAATCCTTTTATAATGCATAAAAAAACTGGTACTCGAGGTACCAGTTTATGCCTTTCTTTTTGTAGCTTCTTGTCTATTCTTTTGTGCTTTAATAACTTTCTGTCTTGAGAATTCTTCTCTGTCCTTTTCATCCAAGGCTTCTGTAATCATCTTTACAGTCGCTTCAAAACGAGGGATAGAGATGTTCTGTAATGCGTTAGCACGCTTTTGTGTCTTACGAATATTATTCGCTAGACGATATACAGAGTTTTCTACTTCTGCAAGCTTTACTGTCATTTCTTTTACATGATAGAAACAGATATAAGCATAGTCTACCTTAGAGTTCGCACGTTCAAAACCATAACCAACTCTTAACGGTGTTTTCTCATATTCAATCTTAGGTAATTCTACACCCATAACTGAACGATACTTAACACTAATACCTTCATCAATAGGTACACCTTCTACAACATCAGAAATAATACCTAAAGATTCATTTGCTTCACGTAATGCTGCATAAGCACGATCATAAGAGTCAGTGATGTCATCACGGATTTCTTTTACATCATCAAGTAATGACATCATTTCTTTAATTAAGACATTTCTTTTCTTATCGAGCAGGTCATAACCAAGTCTAGCAAGTTCAAGAGACTTCTTGGTTGCCATCAAATTCCCTTTAGTAGGGACAACCTGATTAGCCATTAGTTACAGCGTCTTTCAATTCTTTGATGACTACATCTTCGTGTAAATTAAATTCTTTGACTGCTTTTTCATGATCATAGAATTTATCTACAACAGCATTATCAATACGATCCAATGTATTCTTTGGAAGAACTGATAATAGTAACCATCCAAGGTCTAGGGTTTCTTCGATAGATCTGTTTGTATCGAATCCCTGATTAAGGAAGTGCTGCTCGAAAAGACGACCAAATTCCATATATTTCTTATCAGTATCTGATAATTCATCTTCACCGATAACTGATGTTAATGACTTAACATCTTGTACATGGGCATAACATGCAAATAACTGGTTGGCAACATCCTGGTGGTCGGCTCTTGTAAAGCCTTCACCGATACCATCCTTCATAAGTCTTGAAAGTGATGGAAGAACACCAACTGGTGGATAAATACCAGTCGCATTTAATTCAGGATCAAGAGTGATCTGTCCTTCTGTGATGTAACCAGTTAAGTCAGGAACTGGATGTGTGATATCGTTGTTAGGCATTGTAAGGATTGGAATCTGTGTAACAGAACCTTTAGCACCCTTAGAAATACCAGCTCTTTCATATAATGAAGCAAGGTCAGAATAAAGATAACCTGGGTAACCTTTACGACCTGGGATTTCACCTTTACTTGAAGAGAATTCACGTAATGCTTCACAATAAGAAGTGACATCAGTATAGATTACAAGAACATGCATATCATGTTCAAATGCAAGATATTCAGCAGCAGTTAATGCACAACGAGGTGTTAAGATACGTTCAATGATTGGGTCATTAGATAAGTTCATGAACATAACAACTCTCTGCATAACCCCTGCTTCCTCAAATGATCTTCTGAAGTAGTTAGCTACGTCATTTGTAACACCCATTGCAGCAAAGACAACAGCGAAGCCTTGTCCTGCTTCATCAGCAATCTTAGCCTGCTTAACAATCTGTACAGCTAACTGGTTATGAGGTAAACCAGAACCTGAGAAGATTGGTAGCTTCTGACCTCTGATTAGAGTCATTAGACAGTCAATAGAAGAAATACCTGTGTTGATATAGTTTCTTGGATATACACGAGAAACTGGGTTAAGAGGCTGACCGTTGATATCAGCACTCTTTTCAGCATAAATATCTCCTAGACCATCAATTGGTCTACCTGCACCAGAGAAGACACGGCCAAGCATTTCCATTGATAATGGTAATTCCATTGGATGACCTAATAGTCTTGTCTTAGTATTCGCAAGTGATAAAGCGTTTGTTCCTTCAAATACCTGAACAACAACTCTTTCACCTTCAATTTCTACAATACGACCAGAACGTGTTGAACCATCTTTTAACTGTAGTTCAACCATTTCATCATAAGATGCATCTTTAACGTGATCTAATACGACGAGTGGTCCATTAATTTCACTTAAACCTACATATTGAAGTGCCATGTTACCCCTCCTTAGTCAATAGATGCACAAATTGCATCAATCTTTTTATAATAGTAATCAAATTTACTTAAATCATTATTAGGTACATCATATTTCATCTTAACAACTTCATCGAAGATACCTGTTTCAATGATTGTACGAATAGGTTTACCCTGAGCAACAACCTGCTGACAACGGTCATTTAAGTAAAGGATTACTTCCATCATCTTAAGCTGTTTTTCAAGTGGTACATAAGTATCATCTTTATGGAAAGCGTTCTGCTGCAAGTAACCTACACGAACTACTCTGGCTACTTCAATAACAAGCTTCTGATCATCTGGTAAAACGTCAGAACCCATTAACTGTACGATTTCCATTAATTTAGTTTCTTCTGCAAGAATAGAAGCCAATTCCTGTCTATCTCTCATGAATTTAGGATCAACATTCTTTGAATACCATCTTTCAAGATCTGGAATATATTCTGAATAAGATAAATTCCAGTTGATAGCGAAATAGTGTCTTGCGTAAGCTAATGCTTTATCAAGTGCCCAGAATGTACGTACGAAACGCTTAGTATTCTGAGTAACTGGTTCTGAAAAGTCAGAACCCTGTGGAGATACGGCACCGATGATTGTAACTGAACCATTTGTGTTATTTAAGTTCTCCATATAACCAGCTCTTTCATAGAACTGAGATAATCTAGAAGGTAAGTAAGCTGGGAAACCTTCTTCTGCTGGCATTTCTTCAAGACGACCAGAGATTTCTCTTAAGGCTTCAGCCCAACGAGATGTTGAGTCAGCCATGATAGCAACATGGTAACCCATGTCACGATAATATTCAGCAAGTGTTACACCTGTATAAATAGATGCTTCACGGGCAGCAACTGGCATGTTAGATGTATTCGCAATAAGGACAGTTCTGTCTACTAATGGCTTACCACTCTTAGGGTCAACGAGTTCACAGAATTCTTCAAGAACCTGAGTCATTTCGTTACCACGTTCACCACAACCTACATAGACGATAATATCGGCATCACACCATTTAGCAAGCTGATGCTGAGTCATTGTCTTACCAGTACCGAATCCTCCTGGGATTGCAGCTGTTCCACCTTTTGCGATAGGGAACAATGTATCGATAACACGCTGACCAGTAACTAGTGGCATACTGATAGGTAAACGTTTATGGACTGGACGAGGTGTCTTGATTGGCCATCTTTGAGTTAATGTACATTCATGAGCTACACCTTCATCATCAGTGAAGACCATAACTACATCATTAATTGTATACTGACCATTTTCTTTCACTTCAGTAACTGTACCTGACATACCTGGCATAACCATACATCTATGTTCGATCATGTCTGTTTCAGGAATCTTGGCATATACAGTACCACCTTCAACATGGTCACCTACTTTAACAGTTAAAGTGACATCCCATAATTTCTTTGTATCTAGTGGTTCTACAGCACTACCTGTAGGAATGAAAGCACCACTTTCTTTTGCGATTTCTTCTAGTGGTCTTTCGATACCATCATAAATATTTTTTAAGATACCAGGCCCAAGTGTTACAGAAATAGGCTGACCTGTTGGGAATACTGGTTCACCTGGTTTAAGACCTGTAGTTGTTTCATAAACCTGGATAGTAGTAAATTCTTTAGTAATAGAGATAACTTCACCCATTAATTTACTGTTACCTACATACACCATTTCAAGCATTGAAAAGGCATCTGTATCTTTTACTTTAACAACCGGGCCGTTGATTGAATAAATTAGATTTTCTTTCAACTTGTTTATCCCCCTTCTTTTATTTATTAATGATTAAACCAGAATGCTGGATGAACCATTCTTTCTGATTCTTTAATGCGAATTCTAATGTTTCATCATGAACAATAGAGCTTTCTGTGTTTTCAACAATTAAACCACCAATAGTGATATCTCCAGCTTTCACTTCAGCATCACCATAAGCAGCTTTTAAATCATCAGCAAGACCTAAGTCTTCTTCTTTTACATAAATAACTGAATGAGGCATATAATCACCTGCAAGCTTCTTGGCCTTATTGACCATGAACTCTTTGTATTCAGGTGTTTTTGTAAATGCAACTAATTCTTCTCTTGCCTTCTTGAAGATTGTAGTTACATACTCATCACGTTTATTAATAAGCTTTTTCTGTCTCTCAACATGGGATTCAGAAATTTCCGCAGCTGATTCTGACTGCATTTCATCTAATTCCTGTTTTAGTCTTAAATCTGCATCTTTCTTAGCTTCAGCACGCATAGAAGAATAAGCTTCTTCTTCAATCTTCTTTACTTCGGCCATGATTGCATCGACTTCTCTTTGAGACTGTTTTTCAATCTCATTCTTCATTGAGAGAAATACTTCTTGATTTTCTTCCATTGTATACTCTCCTATAACTTAACGCCTATTGCTTCAGAGACATAACCATCGATGGCTTCACCAATCTTAGAATGACCATGACGGTCAGGAATCTCTGTAATAAGAGGCTTTGGCTGTTTTAATTTAATTTCTGAGATAATATCAGGACAAAGTTCAATTAACTTAGTAGTCACTAAGATAATTGCGATTTCAGGATCTCTCATCTTATTTTCAAGTAAGGTTAAGAAATCATGACGGGTATGAACAACTTTGCCTTCAATACCCACGAGTCTTAGACCAGTGAGGGTATCGATATTATCACTGATCAGAAAGAACTTCATAGTAATCTCCTATAGTGTGTTGATAATTAAGATTGAGATTAATAGACCATAGATGGCAACACCTTCACCTAAGGCAACGAAGATCAATGATTTACCGAAGTTTTCAGCATTTTCAGAGAATGCACCAATTGCAGCAGGAGCAGCAGCAGCTACGGCAATACCAGCACCAAGAGCAGATAAACCAGTTGCAAGAGCAGCACCAATGAAGCCAAGACCCTGAGCGATAGAACCAGTCATCTTGTCAGCACCAGCAGCTAATACTGGGCTATTTGCATATGTAAGGAATAATACAAGTGCTACAGCACCAAAGAAACCACAGATATGAGTACCAAGACGCATTTTAGCGCTTTTAGCAGTAACTTTACCTTTGAATACATTTACTAGTGGTAAAGATAATAATACAACAATTAATGCAGGGATAATGAATGTTAAGATAGTAGTCATTTTTTCTTCCTCCGTTATTCTAGACTTTCTTTCATAGATACAAATGGTTTACCATTACCTTCATAGTAACGACTGAATAATTCATAGAATTCAAGACGTAATACCTGGATACCGACAATTAATCCTTCTAGACACATTACAAATGCGTTACCAATAATTAGAACGATAATATAACCGAATCCACCAACCATTTCAGCTAATGTGTAAACAACAAGCATCATACCAGCGTGTGATAAGACGAAACCGCCGACACGTAGGAATGACATAGTGTTGGCAACAAATGTCAACAATACTTCGATCATTTCGAAGAATGATTCAGTAAAGAAGTTACCAAATCCATGTGGGAACATCTTCTTACCTTCAAGTTTGTAAGTAAGAGGTTCTTTCAAGAAGATCATTACAAGTGGGGCAATGATAAAGATTGCGACATAGATACCCATTGGGATATTTAAGCCAAGGTTTAATAACATATTCATTGCGAGTACTAATACTGCAACATAGAATACTAAACCAGCGGCACCATTTTGAGAGAATAGTAGTTCTCCCCAATGTTTCTTCTTCAAATTTAAATAGATATTGAATAGGATTGAGATGATGATTAAACATACACCTACACCAATTGCAACACCTAATAGCGTCATAGTATTTTCAGATGCCATTGGTGCAAAGAATGGAACAAGGATTTCTTCTGATCCAAATACTGAGCCAAAGATTACACCGAATATTGCAGATGAAATACCAATACGCATACCTACTTCACCAAGCTTCATGCCTTTTAATTTATAAGCAAGGAAACCAATAATTGAAAGCAGGATACCTTGACCAACATCGGCGAACATCATACCGAATAAGAATGTATATGTTACCGCAACGAAATTTGTTGGGTCAAAGTCTGTATAAGATGGAACACCGTACATCTCAACGAACATCTTGAATGGTCTTGAGAACCAGTTGTTCTTGAGTTTTGTAGGTGGATAAAGTCTTGAATCTCCCATTGCTGGTTTGATTTCAACATGTACCTTGTCCATCTGTTCAAGTTCTTCTTTTAAAGAGTGTGCATAATGTTTATCACAGAAACCATAGATAGCAGCATTGTTTCCAAATACCACGACATATCTCTGTGCTTCACTTGTCTTATTAAGTTCCTGACATGAAGCATAAATGATTGATAAATCTTTTTCTTTTTTACTAAATAAATCTCTTAATTTACCATCACATTTCTTGACAGAGGCTTCTGCAGTTGCATTCTCTTCTTCAATAATTTCTAATGATTCACCTGGAGTTCCATGAAGGAATTCAGGAATATGAATACGTTCAAAGAATAGTGAAGAGAATATGTTATCTATTTCAGGTGCATTAGAAGGAGATGTTATGTAGAAACAATAACATGTCTTTGCATCCTGATAGATTGATTTAAATAAGAATTCCTGTGAATCATAATAAGATAACTTATCAAGGTTCATTGTAGGTAACTTACCAAATCTAACCTGAATATATTCGCTTGAGAAAAGGTCATCGAAGTCTATATCGAGATCCTTCATATATTTCAAGTACTTCTTGGCCTGATTGTTTTCATCAATCATTACCTGTAATTCATTTTTAACACGTGAGATTTTGTTTGCTTCATCAAGACATTCGCAGAAGTAATCATCTGCTTCTACAATATTGATGATCTGAGGCTTTTCTGATGTATTGATATTAATACCATACTTCTCTGCCGCTTCATCCATACGTCCTAATAAATCAGCATAAGGATTATCCTTATTCATGATCTTAAGACCTCTTACTGAATCCACAAACTTTGATGCTGGCTCTGGATGAAATTTTTCTGAATCAACAAGCTTAGATAATACTTCATCACTCATTGTTTCAGGGAATTCTATCTCAACGAGCTGCAATTTTGAGATAGCCATAGTATCCTCCCTTCTATTGTTTCTTATAGAGCGCTTTCTTAATGAAGTTCAATACAATGCCTAATACAAGTACAACAACTAATGGTAAATAAGAGATATGCCAAGTTGTATCTACAGCAATTGCGACATAAGCAGCTACTGCAAGTCCCATGACGATGCCAACGACACCCTTGATAGAGAATACCTTATTAATCATTGATTGTTCATTATAGATAGCTTTTACTTTACCAATGCAGAACTGTCCTACAACAAGTAAGAGAATCGCATTAATGAAGCGCTGATAACTAAATGCATCTGCAACAGGGATTACTGATGGATAAAGATGAATACAGTAGAAAGCATCACCATAAATTAAACCACCAACAAAAGATGCAATACCAAGAATAGTAATCATCTTTCCTGATTCTTTCTTTCTCATAAGTAATCCAAGTAACACAAGCACAACACCTAAACCAATATCACCAAGCATAAGTGCAAATACTAAGATGAATAGTACTGCAGTGGCTAAAGTAGTATCCACACGATCACTCTGTTTAACTTTAGAGATTGCTTCAAATGGTCTAGCCCATGGATAGTTATTAGTAAGTGTTGGTGCAATGATCTGCTGATCACCATAAATATCTGCAGGCAAGTCCTGATATTCTACGTTGTACTTTTCAAAAGCCTTCTTAATATCTTTTGCGACTCTAACAGGTACAAATCCATAGATAGCATATTTAGACTGATAATCAACAACAAATACTTTGAATTCTTCAATTCTAGCAGCAAGAGTAAGATCTGCATACATCTTTAATAATACTTCTTCATGTGCATCTCTAATACCTTCTAAACGGCTGTCTGCCTTACGAATAGAAGTATTCATACTTTCAATTTCTTCTAATAATTCCTTCTTTGCGTCTTCCATTCTACCATGAACGAAATCAGGAATTTCAATTTCTTCAAAGCCAACTGACTGGAAGATGTTATCTACCTTTAAGATAGCAGCCTTAGTTGTCATATAGAGACAATAAACACTTTTAGCATCTTCACCAAGATCTAAGAACATGATTGACTGTCCTCTATAATAGTCAAGTTTGTCTTTGTTTCTTCTAGGAATACGGCCAAATCTTGCTTCTATATATTCGCATCCTTTAACCTCATCCATATTTAATTCTGTATTAGAAAGACCTTCTAGGATTCCATAAGCAGCCTGGTTCTGTCCACGTTCAGTCACAAATTCTTCTTTAATATCAAGATATTGCTTTGCTTCTTTCTTAACATCATCGAGCGCCTTACGATAATCTTCTTTTGCGAAATGAATAGATCCTTCTTTTACACTTGATGTATCAAGCTTTACATGTTCAGCAAGCTCTTTTAATTCATCAAGCATGTTCTTATAATCCTCATCAGGTGTCATTGTAAATACATCTTTTACATTATTTACAATCTTTGTTGCTGGCTGAGGATAAAAATACTTTGTTTCTTTTAACTGACATAAAACCTCTTTTAAGTATTTCTTATCAAAGGTCATGTCTAGCAATTCCATTTCTTCTATTGCCATGTTGTTCCCCCTAGTAGATAAGCAGTTGGGCTATTTTTTCAGCCTCTTCACCATATCTTAAACCTTCAATGATATGTTTTAGATTTTCAACTTCGTTTTCGAATACAATCAGATATGTCATGTAAACCATGGCAGCATCTGTAGTAAATCTCATATATCTCTTAGCAAGATTATATTTGATCTTGTCTGTGTAGTATTCGATATAAACAAATTCCTGATCATCCACATATAACTTGTAAGGTGATGAAGCAAGCTTCTTTAAGAACTCCTCTGCATCTTTTGTTTCAATCAATTCATTCATTACTGATTGTGGAATACGTGAGTAATCCAAGATCAGCTGTTTCTTGATTTGTTCAGGCTTAGAATTAAAGAATCGTTTAAATCTATAGATCTTGGTAATATTCTCTAACTCAATCTGAGTATAGATCATAGTAAGTAGATCCTTCTGTTTTTTACCTTTAAAAGTAGATTTCACTGTTTCAACGAATAACTTATAGTAAGCACGTTTGAAATCAAGTTCCATCATGTTTGTATCGATCTTCTCATCATCTATAGGCATATATTTCTGTAATATATGGTAGTAACGTGTTTTCTCCATATATCTTAATAATGATGGATAATCCTCAATACTTAATAAGCCATAAAGATCAAACGTTGAATAACGAGGTAGGTATGAAGGTATATCTAATTCAGAATTCAATGTTTCATCGCTATTGAATAAACGTACTTTACTCAATAGTACAGCTATTTCACGTCTAATAATACCTAGCTGATAAAACTTCTGGTCACCCTTAGGTGCATAATGAATCAATCTTACAGCACGTAAGAATTCCTCTTCATCAAGAAGTGATTCCAACTGTCCTCTATGAATGTTTGTTTCTTTCAAACCTTCAAGAATAGGACCATATGCTGTTTCACTCTTTAAGTAACTGACAGCATCATTGACAGTTCTTTTCTTTAGAAGTTCATCATAGCTTTCAGGAGTGAGATGTTTACCATACATAGATCTTGCTTTTGCAAGAACTGCATTAGATGAAAAACTCATAATCTCACCTCTAAATCTCTTTACATCTGTCTACGATAGATGCAACCCACTCCTCCTTGTGGGCTTCATAAAGGCTAGTGATCTTCTCAACAGAAGAATTGTAATCCTCTTCATTCTTCTTCTTTGTTGCGTCAATTCTTTCCTGTAACTCTTTCTTCTTTGCATCAAGTGTTACCTGATACTCTTTGACGAAAGAATCGTAGATTTCTTTCTTCTTACTGTTCATATCTGCAGTTGTATCCTGTCTCTTCTTTTTGGCATCTTTTACAGCCTGAGCACATCTATGGTCTACAGCTATGATATCAAGAATCATTTTATCCAATCCACATACCTCCTTCTTTTTGATTCTATAGGATAATACTCCTAAAAATTTTAAAATTCAACCAAAAACACTTCATCGTGATAAAAAAGCGTCATCTATATCAAACAGACATATTCAGATATATCAAATGTATATGTATCTTGGTTGATGAATCCATTATACTCTTAATTTTGTAAAGCGTTAACATAAATTTTTGTGAAATAGCGAACATAATGAATTGTTTTTTTAGGAAATAGGTAATATGACCGAAAGTCATTTATTTCATCCCTATTTTCTGCATTAGTTATACACCCATCATATAAATGCAACAATAAACAAATAACCACCTTTGTTTAATGTAAGCGTTTCACATAACTTTACTATGGCTTTTTTCATCTATTTTTCTTATTCTTATATATATAGGAGAGAGAAAGATGAAAATATTAGCAAGTGATTTTGATAATACGTTATTTTTTAGTGATGGTGTACACAAGCAGGATGTAGAGGCAATTCGTACATTCCAGAAACAGGGAAATCTATTTGGATTATGTACAGGAAGGCAGTTAGAAGGAATTAAATATCCTTTTGGAGGAAATAGAGACTATCCATTAACTGATATAGACTTTGATTTCTATATTACTTTAAGTGGTGGTGTGATCTTTAATAAGAAATGTGAAGTCATTTTTGAGAAAGATATTCCTATGAGTATAGTAAGAGAAATCTCAGAAGCAGTTCCTGTTCATATGTCTATTGTATATAAGAATGATATTTATATGTATCGTCCAGAAGGTGAGACATGGGGAACTACTATTGATTCTTTAGATGAATTATCTTTTAAAGATGCTGATGCATTCTCATTTCATTTTCCTGAAGGGAATCTAGAAGAAGCGAAAAACGCTAGGGATTATATTAATGAACATTATAGTGATACATGTGCGGCATTCCAGAACAAGAATCATGTGGATGTATGTGGTGTAGGATGTTCTAAGGGAACAGGAGTTAATCATGTTGTAGATTATTTTAATATTAATGAGAGTGATGTATATGGTATAGGAGATTCATGGAATGATCTTCCTTTATTAGATAGCGTTAAACATGGTTATACATTTACTTATGCCCCAAATGAAGTTAAAGATAAAGCTGAAAAGGTTGTAAGAAGCTTATCTGAAGCCATCCAGGATATTTTAAAAGAGGATTAATTCCTCTTTTTTTGTTTAATTTCTAAAAAATCCGAAATTTATCTCATATAATACAAATTTTAACTTATATATAATTGACAGTATTATATGAATATGGTAAATTTTATACAATTCTAATACTATCAGGGGGGAGTTTTAAATGATTATTGGTGTTATTGGTCTAGGAACTGTTGGTTTCGGAACTGTAGATATTCTTACAAAAGAAAAAGAAAGACTAGAAAAAACAATTGGGGAAGAAGTAGTCGTTAAGTACGGTTGTGCTCTTGAGGATGTAAACCTTCCTGATGGTATTATTTATACACAGGATTATCATGAAGTTATCAACGATGAAGATGTAGATGTTGTTGTAGAACTTATTGGTGGTACAACTATCGCAAAAAAAATCATCTTAGATGCATTAAATAAAAAGAAACATGTAGTAACTGCAAATAAGGCTCTTATTGCCCATGATGCGAAAGAACTCTTTACTGCTGCAAGAGAAAATGGTGTCAACCTTTATTATGAAGCAAGTGTAGGTGGAGGTATTCCAGTTGTTGTGCCTGCTAAGGAAGATCTAGTAGCAAACAATATCAATAAGATTGAAGGTATCTTAAATGGTACAACTAACTTCATTCTCACATTAATGGAAAGAGATAATCTTGATTTTGAGGAAGCATTAAAGATTGCTCAGAATCTTGGTTATGTAGAAGCCAATGCTGCACTAGATTTAGATGGTTATGATGCAGCACATAAAATCTATATTCTTACTATGAATGCTTTTGGTACATTCTTTGATTTTGATAAGATCAAATGTACTGGTATTCGTAATGTCACTAAGAAAGATATGGATTATGCAAAGAAGCTTGGTTATAGAATTAAGTTGATTGCGATGAGCAAAAAACTAGAAAATGGTTTAGGTATTGATGTGTCTCCTACTCTCGTTCCAATGAGTGAAATTGTAGGTAATGTCATGGATGCTTATAATGTAGTAGAAATTACATGTGATTATCTAGAAAACGTCTTATTCTATGGTAAAGGTGCAGGACGTTATGTCACTGCAAGTGCTGTAGTCGCTGATATTATTAAGACAGCTAAGAAAGATGTATGGACACATGATTATGATTATACAAAAGACGTCTATCCTATTACATCTTCTAAGTATTATGTAAGAAGTGAACAGCCACTCAATTTAAATTATGATGAATACTATTCATTTGGCGAAGATCATATTTATATTACTGATAAAGTAGAACTTAAAGATTTAGAAGACGCTTTAAAGGATACTCCAGCAACATATTTCAAAGTAAGAAGCTAAAAGGTGGGATTTAACCCACCTTTTTCAGTATGTTGATATTCTCTTTTGCATATAGATAGAATGATAGAAGAATAAGAAATGTAGAGATAATTGTAAGAACAATAGAGAGAGTATAAGGAATATTATAGAAAACAATGTGCACAATAATCATGAAATCTAACATGAATGTAGCAACTTTACCATGCCACACTGCCCCATGTACTTCCCCTGTTTTCTTAATAATAACCATGCCTATACAACTCATAAACAGTTCTTTAATAAGAATGCATATAAAAGGAATAGTGAGCCAACTAAAGCGTGTCATAAGACATAGGAGTACCACTGCTTGGGTTGCTTTATCCGCCACAGGATCAAGTATTTTACCTAAATCACTCATCATATTAAATGTACGGGCTATATACCCATCTAACAAATCAGTCAGACCTGATATAAGTAACAATATTCCTGTTAAGACATAATCTTTTTGATTCAAATACGTATATACAATTACCGGCAATAGCAACAATCTAAACATAGATAATATATTAGGTATTGTGAAGATATTCTTATTTCTCATTCTATCACTTCCTTATTATTAATACTAAAGTGTATAGTGCGAATTTTCAATATAAAAGAGGCAGTTACCTGCCTCAATGTGTGTTATTTAAGTGTTACATATTTGAATACGTATGGAGTACTTACTGTATTATGAACTAATCCCTTAACGTTCTTAGCCTGTAATGCAGCTGTACCAGTTTGAACAACTGGTATATTTGGCATATCGTCCATCATTACTTTTTCAGCTTCAAGCAATTCATTCCAACGTTTATTTACGTCAGTTTCATTCTGAGCCTGTTTTAATAATGAGTTGTACTGCGCATTTTCCCATTTACCATAGTTGTTTGAGTTACTGCTTGCAAGAACGTTTAAGAAAGTAGTTGGATCAGCATAGTCTGGAGCCCAACGAGTGCAGGCAATCTGGAAGTTACCACTTGCTTCTCTGTTATAGATTCTGTCTTTCTTAACAGTAGCTACCATGTTAACTTTTAAGCCCTTTAACTTAGTAAATGAACCCTGTAAGTATTCTGCGAAAGTATCCATTGGAGATTCATCAGTACCATATAATAAATCAACAGTGATTGTATCAGTACCTAATTCTTTCTTAGCAGCATCTAAGTATTCCTGTGCTTTCTTCACATCATAGTCTACATATTTACCAGATTCTTCACGGAAATCCTTACCTGAAGGACTCTTACATAACTGAGCTGGTACAAAACCAGTAGCTGGCTGTGAACCATCTTTTAAGATGTTATCACATAAATCTTTTCTATTGATTGCATAAGATAATGCATGTCTTAAGTTTTTGTTTGCTGTTGTATCTGCTTTGAAGTTACAGATTAAGTAAGCAAGATATCCTTCTCTGATAGTCTTGAAAGTGTCTTTACCTTTATACTTGTCTACTAATGTAGAGTTGATTGTTGCATAGTCAACTTTACCATTATCGAAATTCTGAGCAGCAGTCTTAGGATCCTGTACTAAGTACATTTCTAAGTTCTTAGTCTTAACAGACTTTGCATCATAGTACTTATCATTCTTAGTGAATGTAGCCTTGTTACCCTTGATCCACTTAGTCATCTTATAAGCACCATTACCTAAAATATATTCAGGCTTAGTTGCATACTTCTTACCACATTTTTCAACGAACTTCTGGTTCTGTGGGAAGTAACATGGGAATGACATTAAACCTACAAAATATGGAACATTCTTTTCAAGATCAACGACAACAGTCTTGTCATCAGTTGCTTTAATACCAAGTGTATTTAACTGTTCATCAGTTGCAGCAGTACCTAAATTAATTAAAGAATCCGCATTCTTAATTGAAGCACCTTCGCTACCTAACATATAAGCGTAGTTACCTGCATTCTTGATGATTCTGTGCCATGAGTATACGAAGTCCTGTGCAGTGACATCATCACCATTAGCCCATTTAGCATCTCTTAAATGGAAAGTATAAGTTAATCCATTGTTGCTTACATCCCAGCTCTTAGCGATACCAGGGATTGTGTTGCCCTTCACATCAACAGTTGTTAAACCGTCTGTGATAGCAGTGATTGCATTGAAAGACATTGCATCATCAACGACTGTGCTGTCCATACCAACGATATCTGTATCATTCGCAAATCTGAATGTATCAGTATCAGTCTTAGAACCACAGCCAGCAAGCATACCTGCAGCAGTAGTTAATGCAAGCAATACCTTTACTGTTTTACCTGTTTTCATTAATTTTCCCTCCAAAATTTATTATTAATGTTAACAGTTGTGTAGTTTACGCTGTACATCAGATATAGTCAATCGTTTTGTACCTTTTCTTTGTAAATATATTAAAATATCATTACATTTTACTGATATCAGAAATATTGTAAATGTTTAATCAAAACACAAAAAAAGGAGACAGCATTTCTGCTATCTCCTAGGCCACTCTGTTTTGACACAAAGTAGAGGTTATTTTAATTTAACATATTTGAAAGTATATGGAGTTCCTACTGGTACCTGTACTAATCCACTTACGTTCTTAGCCTTTAATGCCGCAGAACCTTTTTCGAATACTGGGATATAAGCCATATCTTCCATCATAACTTTTTCAGCCTGGATCATTAAATTCCAACGCTTAGTTAAATCTGATTCTTTCTGGATCTGTTCCATTAATGCATCAAACTTCGTATTAGTATATTTACCATAGTTGTTCTGGTTACCAGTTAAAGCTAAGTTTAAGTAAGTTGTTGGATCTGCATAGTCTGGTCCCCAACGAGTACATACTACCTGGAAGTTACCATTTGCTTCTCTGTTATAGATTCTGTCTTTCTTAACAGT
>NZ_DBPF01000145.1:0-6654 GCF_002299355.1 Catenibacterium sp. UBA627 | reverse complement strand
ATCATAAATTTCATTTTTTTGACAGTATAAATTTCATTTGTTATAATTAAGAACCGACAGTGTTAAGGAGGCAAGTGCTATGAGTTTTCTCGATTTGATTCTTATCGCTTATTTGTTGTATATGTTTTTTAGTGGATATTCCAAAGGTTTTTTCTCAACACTTTATGATCTGCTAAGCTTCATCATTATGATGCTTTTTATCTATTTTAATGTTGAGACAATTTCTTCAATAATCCAGATTTATAAACCAGTAGATGATCCATTATCTCAGTTAGGGGGCTCTGTAGTGAATATGTTGATTGTTTTTATCATCATGTTCATTATTCTAGAAATCATAAGAAGACTGATAGGACTTCTTATTAAACCATTAATCACAAAATTAACAGATCACTTTGCCTTGACATCACTTGTAAATCACGTATTAGGGGCACTGCTTCACGGCTTAAAAGGTGCCTTTATAGCCTTCCTGGCAATGATTATGTTTATTGTGCCATTTTTTGGTCCTGATATTCTTGCTGATTCTAAAATAGGACATTTAATCATTGAAGATGTGCCAATTCTTTCAGAAACAGTATTAAGTGAAGCAAGTGCTTATGGAAGTTTATTAAAAGGACAACATAACCTTCAATTAGAAGATAAAGATATATTAAGAAAAATGATTATTGCTAACAATCATGCCTATGATCATGGTCTACTTGGCGAACATGAAGCAATACAGTTTGTTTATACTCAACTAGGCCCTGCCCTAATAAAGCAGCAGGTGACTTTACCTAAAGAAGAAAAAATACAGTTTATCTTATTGTTAAATAAGACGCCTTATACAGAAACAGAAAAGAATATAATTTTAAATAATATAGGAAGTGAATAAAATGTTAGATAGTTATAAAGTCTTAGAATTTCCAAGAATTTTAAATCATATCGCAGGTACATGTCGTACAGAAATTGCGAAAAAGAAGATCTTACATCTAGAGATGTATGATAATTTAGCTGATTTGAACGAAGAACAGAATCGTTTGGAAGAAGCTATGACAATTCATCGTATTATGGGTACTTTGCCTCTTGCACCACTCAATGATATCAGTGCTTATCTTGCAAAGGCTAAGATGGATGGTATTCTCGCTCCTGAAGAATTAATGGCGATTGACCATATGTTAGAAAACATCTTTCAGGTCACATCTTATTTTAATGCTTATGAAGGAGACATTATTCTATTAAGAGATCTAGTAGAAGGTTTAGAAGGAGATAATGGTCTTCATATTGAAATCAATAGATGCATTATGCCTGATGGATCTATCATTGATCACGCAAGTGAAACACTTTATCGTGTTAGAAAAAGCATGCATGCATTAGAAGGACGTATTCGCCATTCAATGGAAGGCTATTTAAAGAGTGAAAAGAATTCTTTAAGTATGGATACTCTTTCAAGTAAAAATGACCGTTTAGTACTTGCAGTCAAGGCGCCTCATAAAAATGAGATTAAAGGCTTAGTTCATGCAACAAGTGCTTCTGGTCAAACATTCTTTATAGAGCCTGAAAGTGTCGTTGTTATGAATAATGAACTCAACGAGTTGAAAAGTCAGGAACAGACAGAAATCAATAAAATACTTCAAAGTCTAACTAGACGTGTCAAATACAACTATACAAGATTCTATTTTGATCAGGAACTCATGTCTGAACTTGATTTTGTCTTTGCGAAAGCACGTTTTGGCTGTGATTATGATTGTGTAAAGCCTGATATCAATGAAACGGGTGTTCTCTCTTTAAAGCAGGCAAGACATCCCTTAATTGATCAGGAAAAGATAGTTCCTAACGATATTATTATTGACGGCAAAATGCTTATGATTACTGGTTCTAATACCGGTGGTAAAACAGTGGCTTTAAAAACAGCCGGTTTATTATCATTAATGGCTATTAGTGGATTAGCTGTTCCAGCTAATGACGCTTCTATTCCATTCTTTGATGCTGTTTATACAGATATTGGTGATGAACAGTCCATTGAACAATCACTTTCAACATATTCATCACATATGAAGAAGCTTATCTATATCCTAGAACATGCCACATGTCGTTCTCTTATCCTGATTGATGAAATTGGTTCTGGTACAGATCCACAAGAAGGGGCTTGTCTAGGAGAAGCTATCTTAGATACCTTATTAAATCGTGACTGTCGTATTATCGCATCAACTCATTATGGCGAACTAAAAAGCTATGGTCAGACTAGAGATGATATTACGCTCGCATCAGTCGGATTTGATGTAGAAACTATGCGTCCTACATATCGCTTGAAGCTTCATTCAATTGGTTCTTCTTATGCCTTTGAAATTGCTGCATCTTTAGGATTAGATCATGAGATTATTGATCATGCTTTACATAATAAAGAAGAACGTATGAGTGAAGCAGAAAAGTTAACTGAAAAGCTGACTAAGCAGAGTGCAGAATTAGATGAGAAAGAAGAAAGGATCAATCAGTTACTTGCAGATAATGAAAAGCTTCATAATCGTTATGAACATCAGCTTTCTATTGCCACAAAGCAGAAAGATCGTATTGTAGAAGAAGCACAGCAGGAAGCCAATAAGATGCTTGAAGAAGCTAAGAAAACAATTGATGAATTGACTAAAGATATTATGGATCAAGGTTCTTTAAAACCTCATCAAGTGACTGCAGCCAAACACGCATTAGACCAGCAGAAATATGAAAAGAAAGAAATTGTAAAGGTCCAGGACCATGTCTTTAAGAAGGGGGATCATGTCAAACTTGATAAGATGAATAGAGAAGGGGATGTACTTGAAGTTAAGAAACATGAACTGTTGATTGATTTAGGTGGTCTCCAGGCACGTGTAAAAGATACAGAAGTTACTTTTATGCATGGCGCCTCTAAGCCTCAGAAAGTAAAAAAAGCAGGTACTAGACAGCATATGAAGAAAACAGGACATTATGAAGTAAATGTCATTGGTATGCGTTATGAAGAAGCGATGAATATTGTTGAAAAGTTCTTAGATGATGCTTTATTACTTGGTTATCCTTCAGTACGTATTGTGCATGGTATGGGTAAAGGGATTTTACGTAATGGTATAAGAAAGAAGTTAGATCATCTATCTTATGTCAAAGAATATCGTGATGGCGGCCCCAATGAGGGTGGTTTAGGTGTAACGGTGGTTAGCTTTGAATAAGAATCTAGATTATATTAAAAAGAAGCTCTCATTACTTCCTATGTCTCCTGGCTGTTATTTAATGAAGAATACAGAAGGAAAAGTCATTTATGTAGGAAAGGCGCGAAAACTGAAAAATCGCGTCTCTTCTTATTTTACAGGTGCACATAACTATAAAACAACAAAGCTTGTAGATCATATATGGGACTTTGATTATATTGTAACAGGCAGTGAAAAGGAAGCATTATTACTAGAAATCAACCTAATTAAGGACTATACACCTGAATACAACATCATGTTTATGGATAATACCTATTATCCTTATATTGAATTAACTGATGAAACCCATCCAAGACTTAAAATAGTAAGAAAAACAAGAAACAAAAAGAATAAGTACTTTGGTCCTTATCCTGATGCTACTGCAGCAAGAAATACCTTTAAATTATTAAATAAGCTTTACCCTTTAAGAAAATGTAATCATGTCCCAGATAAGCCATGCCTCTATTATTCATTACATCAATGCTTAGGGCCATGTATCAACGATATTGATAAGAGCCAGTATGATGAAATTCGAAAAGAACTGATTTCATTTATTCATGGTAATACCAAATCAAAGATTGATGAACTCACTGAAAAGATGATGACAGCCAGTGAAAATCTACAATTCGAGCTTGCAAAAGAATATCGTGATCTCATTCGCTCTATAGAATATGTGACTGCCAAACAGAATGTTCAATTTGGTGACTATAAAGATAGAGATATTTTAGGCTATTATATTGATAAAGGTTATATCAGTATTCAGCTCTTCTTTATGCGTGAAGGTAAGCTTCTCTATCATGATTTCAATCTTGAGCCTGTAGGAGAAGATTTTGAAGAAGATCTGATTCGTTTCTTAGTTACTTACTATCAAACACATCCTGAACCCTATGAACTACTTATTCCTCAGGACGTTGATTTAGAACTTTTATCTGAAATATTATCCTGTCATGTACTTCAGCCTCAAAGAGGTGATAAGAAATCCTTAGTAGAAATGGCTAATAAAAATGCGAAGGAAGCACTAGAAAAGAAGTTCTTATTAAAAGAGAAAACGGATGAAAAGACAATCCTACCTATTATTGAATTAGGTAAAAAACTTGGTATTAAGACACCTCATACTATTGAATTATATGATAACTCTAACATCCAGGGGGCTTATGCTGTTGCAGGTATGGTTGTTTATAAGGATGGTGTACCTTCTAAAAAAGATTATCGTAAATATAAGATCAAGACAGTAGAAGGCCCTGATGACTATGCTAGTATGAAGGAGGTCATCTATAGACGTTATTATCGTCTTTTAATGGAACAAAAGGAAATGGCAGATCTTATTATTGTCGATGGTGGACTTGGACAAATTAAAGTAGCCAAAGAAGTTATCGACGGCTTGAATCTTCCTGTACATATCTGTGGGTTATCTAAGGATGATAAGCATTCTACTGCCATGCTTCTAGATGAAAATGGCAATCAGGTACCTATTGATACAAAGAGTCCGTTATTCTTCCTTCTTACACGTATGCAGGATGAAGTGCATCGTTATGCTATTTCATTCCATCGTCAGGTCCGTTCTAAATCATTATTTAGTTCTATTCTTGATGAAGTAGATGGAATCGGCGAAGCACGTAAGAAGAAACTTCTTAATCATTTTAAAAGTGTCAAAAAGATGAAAGAAGCGTCTTTAGAAGAATTAGAAGCAGTGATTCCTAAAAATACAGCTTTGAAACTCTATGAAGTACTGCACAAAGAATAAACTATACACTCATCATGATATACTATATAATTGACACTAGAGAGCAGGTGATTTAATGGAAAATAAGCGCAAGTATCTGTTTGTTACAGTCATTGCATTATTTATCGTTTCATTCTATACAATTAATCTCCGTTTTGATCCATTCTATCGTGTCAATGGAATCAACAATGACAACAGAATGATTATCGAGAAATATCTAAGTAAAGAGGAACAGAAATATCTTGTAGAAAACAGAATCCCACTTTACCATTTTATGAAATTTATCAAGTATGATGATTTTTATCTTCCATATTATCAATATTATGAACTACTAGAAAAGACTGGTCGCTATGACAACATTAAGATTATTCTTTCTACTGGTAATGAATTAGCTGGAAAACTTCTTGATAGTTTTAAGAACAATGCCTATGATCAGGCTAAAAAGTTAGTAGAACATGATTTGGAATCAGGATATTTATATAATCAGAATTTTGATTTTGATAAATTAGAAATATATTATGAAATGAGACCACTATATGATGATTATAGTTATGTGGATGATACAGAATATTATATTGAATTATTAAAAAATCGTGGATTATCAGATAAATTAATTCGTTCTTTCTTTACGGATGCTTGTAATAACTACTCACGTTATGGGTTAACGACACTCATGACTCAGGCCAATAATCATGAGATATTCTTAATTGCGGATCCTTCATCTTTACTGACAACAATTAATGATACAAGTTATATAGGGGCTTATGTGCCACATAATCTTGTTCTGATGTCAGATATTCATCGCTTGAAATACGCTATGTATTTAGAGAATGATGCTTATGAAGCCTTAAAGAAGATGGTAGAAGCAATGCCGGATGATATTGCTGAAGATTTTTATGTCAAAGAAGCCTATGAAAGCTTCAATGATTTTCAATATTCAAATCCAGCTCTTGCCGGCAAAGATGAAAGACAGCTGGGTAGAACAGTGTCCATTGCTTCTAAATCCATTGCCTATCAGACATTTGAAACATCTGCCCTGTCGCAATGGCTTGAAGCACATTCTTACGAATATGGCTTCATATTGCGTTATCCGAAGCGTATGGCTTCTTCTACAAATCATGTCTATGATTCTCATTATTATCGCTATGTAGGTAAGAAGACAGCCAATAAGATTTATAAAGAAAATAGCTGCATTGAAGAATATATTCAAAAGGAGGCAGTAAAATGAAGAAAATTGTAATCATGTCAGATAACCATGGTGATATGAATATGTTAACAGATATTAAAGTCCTAGAAGATGATGCAGATTACTATATCCATTGTGGTGATAGTGAGTCCTATTCACTTCAGGATTTAGATGGCTTTGTAGCTGTTAAAGGCAATAATGACTGGAGTCTTGATCTTCCTCAGACAGCAAGACTAGATATTGAAGGAAGGCATCTTCTCATCACTCATGGTCAGTTCTTTGGTTATTTTGACCGCGAAAAGAAAATGATTCAGTTCTTAAAAAAGTATAATGGAGATGTTTTGATCTCAGGTCATACACATATGCCTCTTGCGAAAGAAGAAAACGGCTTATGGCTTATTAATCCAGGCTCAACATCCTGGCCACGTGGTGGATCAAAACGTTCTTATGCAGTTGTAACAATTGATGATAAAAATGTAGATGTAGTGATTAAAACTCTAGAATAGTGATACATTTAAATAAATAGGAATTGACATTTTATATCTTCCTATTATAAT
>NZ_DBPF01000138.1:0-6038 GCF_002299355.1 Catenibacterium sp. UBA627 | reverse complement strand
TGTAGTAATAAGTAGTGAAGATAGTCAAATAGTTCATGATCATATTAACAGGAGGAAATTATGAAAAAGGCCCTATCGTTTAAATCATGTATTATCGTATTCTACTTACTTGTTTTTATCGCATTTATATTAGAGAAAAGACCTATTCTAAGTAATAGTACACCTTACTTCTCTAGAATAGCCAATGTGACTAATCTTGTTCCATTCTATTATAATCCTAATACTAACTATCAGGCGTTACAGATGAATGTGATTGTGAAGATATTCTTAGTGATGCCAGTCGCATTGTATTATGTGATCAAGAAGGATTGTACATTAGGACAGTTAATCACATTTATTCTAGGTGCCAGCTTTATTTTCGAAGTAGCGAAATTACTTTCATTAAGAGGATATTTTGATATCACTGATTTCTTCTATTATATGGCAGGTGCCGCACTCGCTTACTATATCTATAGAAGTATCAAGTTCTTTACAAAGAAAAAAACAACTTAACATCATGAACTAAAAAGAGGAAAATCAAAATCGATTTTCCTCTTTGTGTTTATTTTTCATCATAATCTGGAATAATGAGTGAAAAAGCATGTCTTAAACATTTAACATGAACAGGGAAAGTCTGTCCCTTTTCACCATCAATATCATAGACAATATCCTCATCACAACTGATTGTGATATCCTTTGCCTGGACATAATGAATCATAGGATTCTGTGGATGAAGATTACGTTTATAATCCATGAAGACATTAAGTAGTTCAGCTACATTGCCTTTTTTAATAATAATAAGATCTAACTTACCATCACTTGTAGAAGCATAAGGAGTCACTCCTGAAAATCCTCCAACATGAGAACTATTCGTAATCATGAATAATGCGGCATCTTCTTCAAACTCAATTTCATCTGCTTTTACTTTGAGATGAAGTGATAAGCCTAACTGTTCAGGTAACATCTTCAATCCATTAATATAGTAGGCAAGAGGACCAAACTTCTTTTTTTCCTCTTTTGTGACAAGGAATCCAATATCACTAAACATACCACCACTTAATACATTCGCAAAACAATGATTATCTACATAACCTGCATCAATCTTCTTTGTCTTGAAACGGGCAATCATATCACGGAATGCTTCTGGAGTATTAGGAAGATTTAGATAAGTAGCAAAGTCATTCACAGTGCCTGCTGCTAAGATTGCAAGAGGAATCTTAGATTCACTCTTAATAAGTCCTGTAATGATTTCGTTAATTGTACCATCTCCACCTACGGCTACAATAAAGTCATATTCATTTCTAGTTAATTTTGCTGCACGTTCTAATCCATCATTCTTGCCTCTTGTGAAGTAAGTATCAATTGTATTCACGTTAGTATGAAGTATTAACTGACCAATAAACTTGTCAATAGACTTCTGGAACGCATGTGTACCACTAGAAGGATTAATAATAAATAAACACTTCATATATTATGCCTCCTTAATCAATTCAAGAAGCAACTTAACACCCTTTTTCATAGAATTAATACTACAGAATTCATAAGGACCATGATAGTTATATCCACCAGTACCTAAGTTAGGACAAGGAAGTCCCATAAAGCTTAAATTAGCTCCATCAGTACCACCTCTAATAGGAGAAGCAATAGGATCAAGTCCTATATTAATCATTGCCTGTTTTACCTTATATACAATATCAGGTGTCTTATTGATAACTTCAATCATATTCTTATACTGTAAAGTGAAATCAATATCAATATAATGACCATGATTGACCTGATTTAAATAAGAAGCAGCTAACTGCATTGTATGAATCATATCATGCATATTATCCATATCATGATCTCTTAGTATATAAGTCATCTTAGTGGTAGAAACATCACCTTCCATATGATGAAGATGATAGAAGCCTTCTTTATGTTCAGTCGCTTCAGGACGCTTATTATCACCAAGCATTGTATCAAACTGACGACCTAGAGTAAGGGCATTGACCATCTTGCCTTTAGAATCACCTGGATGATAACTCTTACCTGTAATAGTGACATCTGCTTTATAGGCATTGAAGTTTTCAAAACTGAATTCATCGATTCTGCCACCATCTACTGTATAAGCATAATCAGCACCAAATCTCTTAACATCAAAGTTTTCAGTACCTCTACCTACTTCTTCATCAGGTGTAAAGGCAATACAGATATCTCCATGCTTAAAATCTCTATTCTGGCAGATATACTCTACCATGCTCATGATAATGGCCACACCTGCTTTATCATCAGCACCAAGAAGTGTAGTTCCATCAGTTGTAATTAAATCATCACCCACAAGCCCTTTTAATTCAGGATTTGTTTCTGGATCTAAATAGATCTTTTTTTCTTCATTAAGAATAATACGTCCTCCTGGATAAGAACGAATAATACGTGGATGAATATCATGTCCACTTGCATCTGGAGAAGTATCCATATGTGCAATAAATCCAATAGCTTTTATAGGTTCATCAGTATTACTATAAATCTTACCGTATACAATTCCCTGATCTGTTCTTTCTACTTCATCTACACCAAGAATCTGCATTTCTTCACTCAAGAAATCAGCCAAATCAAATTGTTTTTCTGTAGAAGGAGATGTTGTGGAAGATTCATCAGATTGTGTATCAAAACTCACATATTTCAAAAATCTCTTTTCAATCAACATAAAATAACCTCACTTTGTTTATTTCTTTCATTTTAACATAGTAAATTGTTTTTGTGAACTTGCATAATTAACTAGACAAGCCCTGTTGTTTTCATTATTATGGGGTAGGTGATAAAAATGAAATATTATGCCGTAAAAAACGGAAGAGAACCAGGTATTTATAATTCATGGGCAGAATGCCAGAAGCAGATTCATGGCTTTAAGAATGCGTCTTATAAGTCCTTTACATCACGCAAGGAAGCAGAAGAGTTCATCTCTGACAAAAAGGAAATGCCTCAAATGGAACATGGGTTAATTGCTTATGTAGATGGTTCTTTTAATGCAAAAAAGAAAGTATATGGCTATGGTGCTGTTTTAATTGATGGACAGCAGGTCATCAAACGTCTTTATGGACATGGAGATAATGAGGAATGCTTATCGAGTCGTAATGTTGCAGGAGAAATATTTGGAGCTTTAGCTGCAGTAAAGTATGCAGTAGAACATCCTGAATATGATGGTATTGTGATTTATTATGATTATATGGGGATTGAAAAATGGGCTATTGGAGAATGGAAAGCCAATAAGAAACTGACACAGTATTATGCGAGTCAAATGGCTGAGTATCGTCAAAAGCTGCCTATAGTATTTATGAAGGTAGAAGCGCATACAGGTGACTTCTATAATGAACAGGCAGATCAGCTTGCCAAGAAAGCAGTGGGAATTGAATGAGTGAAAAAATAACTATTTTTGATATTGAAGAATTGAATAATGATCCTGTGAGCGTCTGCTCTATAGGTATAGTTGTGCTAGAGGATATGAAAGTGAAGGAAACATTCTATTCACTTATTAGGCCTCCTAAATTGACTTTTGATCCTTATCGCTATAAGGTTCATAAAATAAGACCACAGGATTTAAAGAAAGAACCTACATTCCCAGAAATATGGCCTAAGATCAGTAAGTATTTTGAAAACAGTATCGTGATATCTCATGATATCCAATCAGATCTCAATCACTTGCTAGCCGTCTTTAGAAGATTCCGTATAAGAAAGCCTACCTGTTATTTATCATGTACATTAGTTCTTGCAAAGCTATTTCATCCTGAATTACAGAAGTATGGTTTAGGTTCTCTGTGTGACTTTTATTCTGTTGATCTCGAAAATGCGCATAATGCATTGGCTGATTCATTGGCCTGTGCAGAGCTATTAAAGAAGATGATGGAAGAACATCACTATACAAGTCTTAAGGAACTTCATGAGAAGGAAAATGTACCTTTAGGACGTATGACAAGTTCATCTATTGAACCTCTTGTATCAAGTGATAAGGTACAGGAAGTGAAGATGGGAATTCAGAAAGAAACAGTCGCATTTACAGGTAAACTTGCCCATACAAAACAAGAAATAGAATCATTCGTAGAACAGGATGGTATGATAACATCATTCCATGTAACAACTCAGACAAAATATCTCGTTATAGGTAAAAAGGACTACCAGCAGACAAGATATCAAAAAGGCAATAAGAAGATTAAAAAAGCCATCACTTTATCAAGACAAGGCCAGGATATCAGAATCCTTCATGAAGACCAGTATATTGATATGGTAAGAAAAAGAACTCTTAAGTGAGTTTTTTTCTTGTGTACTATTATTTAAAATGTTCACTTTTTTATTAAAAAACAGCAAGAACCTACAGTTTGGTGCAAAAATGCGTCATTTTATTATTGAAATGTATTGAAAACGCTTCTAATTTTTGATAGTCTTATTGTAGGTGATTAATTATGGCAAAGACTTCAAACTATTTATTTAAACTCGATTTAATGATTTTAAGCTTATTGAAAGAAAAAGATCAATATGCGTACGAATTAACTAAAGAGATTGCAGAAAAATCTAAGGGTCGCATTGAACCAAAGAATGGTACAATGTATCCTATTATCTACAAACTTATTGAAAACGGCTATATTTCAAGCAATACAGTCATCTACCACAATAAAGCTAGAGTGTATTATCACCTAGAACCAGCCGGAAAGGAATATTTAGACAAGATTATTGTGGAATTTGACGAATTAGTGGATTGTATCAATTCATTTATTCACAAAGATTAAAATAGAGTTTCCTATAAAGGAACTCTATTTTTTTGCATTAAAAAAGAAATAGGCATCTGCCTATTTCTTGATTTCTTTATAGCTGACTGCGAAAGGTCCAGTTTTAGTGGTAATAGTGATTGTATCACCTTTCTTATACTGTTTAAATTCTTTTGCGGTAGCACGATAAGTAAATTTCTTTTTACCTGTTTTTACAGTGAAATGATAGACCTGTGAAAACTTAGTTGTATAATGTTCTGTCTTAGTAATAATGCATTCTTCAGTCGCAGTTACTTTTGCAAGAGGATCATTAATCCAGCATAATGCGAGAGGAATGAAAATCACTAAGAAACATGTAAATAATGCATCTCTAGGTAATCCAGCTTTTTCACCAATCCAGCGATAGAATACAAAGATAATTAAGAATACAATAATTGATGCATAAATAACAGGTCTTGTATTTTCCATTGCATATTTTGTAAATAGAACTAACCATCCTGTAATAGCAGGGATAATAAAGTTACAGAAGAACAATCCATACAATTCTTTGATTGCTGACTGATTTCCTTCAGCAGTGAGACCTAAGTAGTAAATACCTGCAAGTACTGGGATAACGATAGAAATCAATCCACTCACAACAAGAGAATCAAGTGCACCAATCATACCAGCCAATAATGACACTAACTGGATAAGTGTTAATACAAGCATCACTGGTTTAGTAACTGATACAGAAGGCATACGACTAGGTGCTTCCTTTGAACCTTCAATATCTTCATAAGGGATCTTATGGTCAGTACATTCTTCAACTAATTCAGCTAAATCAGCCACTTCAAATTCTAATGAAGAAAGCTGTGCAATCACTCCTTCTTTAGAATAAATAGTGAGTGTCTTACCATCATCTACTAGTTTAGTAATGTCTTCATAAGCATACTTTTTTTCATTATTACCTTCTTTAAAAGTAATATCATCTTCAGTCATCATATAAGAGAAAGTCTTCTTCTTGTTCACCTTTAAAGTGATATAAATCATAAGTAGAAGCCCAATGACACCAAGCCCTGTAATCACATAATAACCGTCTTTTGCTTCTATAAAGCCAAGAACTAACATGATAATACCAAATACAGGACAAAGGATCTTCATTGTACTAATGTGAAATAGTAAACTATCCTTATATGTTACGTCTCTATTCATTTATTTACCTCACTCCTTACGTATACAGTATATATTACATTAATTTTAGATATAAACACAAGCGATAGTTGATAAATTATAGCCTTATTAAGGTGATTTATGGTAAAATAAGTCTATATGGAGGTAAAA
>NZ_DBPF01000029.1:0-3865 GCF_002299355.1 Catenibacterium sp. UBA627 | reverse complement strand
CTGAGCTACTACAATCAGTGATCTTCCTACATCACTTTTCTTATAATACTTATAATCCTGAGTGAAGTCTGGCAACTGCTTTTGTGATACTTTTGCTTCTATGATATATTTATTGAATTCTCCTTCTATTTCATTATTCTTCTTATTATTCAATGTAATGGGAAGATTTTTATTTTTAACTTCCTGTACCTCATAATATATTCCATCATTCATAAATGAAGGAGAAGGTTTTACTTGATAGACAATGGTATTTTCTGAAGGGAAGTCGATATTCCAGTTTTCAGATATATAATTCATATTCTGATAATGAAGAAGTGTAGAGACAACCACAACAACAATAAGTGTCATAAGAATGATTAGTATTTTCTTGAGTTTCATCATTTCACTCCTTTCCATACTTCAACTCTATCTAAGATATGATTCACTGACTATAATTCTTGCACAAGAGGCATAAATTCTAGCATAAAAGACATTGAAAAAGTGCAGCCTAAGCCGCACTCCATTATAAATCTACACCGTAATCAGTGACTACAACCTGTCCTGTAATAGGTGCTGCATCATCACTTGCTAAGAAAAGAGTGACTCTTGCAACATCTTCTGGACTACATGGTTTAAGTGATAAATCACTATGAGCACGCATAGCACCCATCATCTTCATATCCATTGTATCAGGTGTTAAGCCTGCTGCCATATCTGTAGTGATACTACCAGGACAAATCACATTACAACGAATATTTTCTTTCGCAAAACGCATTGCAGTATGTTTAGTTACACCAATAATAGCTGCTTTTGTAGAAACATAAACTGCTCCTCCAGCACCAAACTGACCTGCAACACTTGCAATATTTACAATAGAAGCACCACTTGTCATAACCTTTAATGCTTCAGACATACAATACATTGTACCCTTCTGGTTAATATCAATAACTCTATTTAAATCATCATAATCAATACGATCAATCGCATTTAATCCTTTATCAAGTACACCTGCATTATTCACTAATACATCTACTTTACCAAATGCTTCTACAGTTTTAGAAACTAGGTTCTTTACATCATCAATCTTAGAAATATCAGTAGGTACACATAATACAGTACCTCCTGCTTCCTCAATTTCTTTACCTACTTCTTCTAATACTTCTTTTCTTCTTGCTGAAATAACAACCTTTGCACCTTCACTTGCAAATAATTTTGCAATAGCTTTACCAACACCTGCATTACCACCAGTAACGATAGCGACTTTATTATCTAATTTACCCATATTCAACCCTCCTTGTTAAAACTATAACATAACTGTAAGCGTATTTATAGAGTGGATAATCAAATTCATCTATTTTTGTATAAAAAAACACCTCAAGAATAATCTTGAAGTGTTTGAGAAATTACTGTTCTTCTGGTAATTCCTTAAGATCATTATCACCAGTTACATAATGTAAGATAGTCTTTGCAGCAGTTCTAGGACCATCATATTCCTGACCTTTAATACCAAGTCTTGTACGAAGTACACCAACCTGTACACCCTGTTCAAACATCTTATGGAAGAATTCCTGTAATAATGGTTCTGTCTGTTCTTTTCTCTGAACTGGACCAAATGGATTTGCGAAATAAGAGCCAACTAAACCATATTCAGTAGTAGTACCCTTAGCCATACGATTACCAGCTCTGAATACCTTTAATGCATCTTCTTCATTATCGAAGAATTCTAATGCTTCTCCTTCAGCTTCATAGTTATTAGCATATAAGAAGATATCTACGTCATGATCAGCGATAACATCCTTATAATCAGTAATAGGAATTACGATACGTGCATTTACCTTATCTGGGTTCATGAATACAGATCTATCTAATTCCTTAAAGCTGTAACCAGCATCTAAGTCATCAAGACGAACGAAGGCACCAACTTCTGTACCTGAAGTCTTTACTTTACCGTCAACTAATGATAAGCAACCCATATCATCATAGATAGTCTTGATATCTTCGATATAAGCTTGACCATAAGCTTTGATCTGTTCAATAGTTTCTGATTTACCAGCACCAGAGTCACCCATTACAACGATATTCTTTTCAGAACCATCATGTAACTTCATCTGGATCATAGCACCATGGATAGGTAATTTGTGGTGGTTGATGTTAGATACGTTGTGAAGTGTTAAACACATCTTCTTCATATATCCGAAGTAATCGAATTCATCACTTGCTGATAGTTTAGCAACCATCATATCGTTCTTGTCATCCTGGAAGAATAACTGATCCTTTTTACCATCTTCATAACCATATACATATACTAGATCTGGTTTATTATGTCTATATTCTGATTCATCAGCAAGTTCAAATAAGTTACATAAAGTAACACCTTGTGCCATGAACTTAGTATTGAAGTAAACGAAACATAATAACTTACCAACCTTTGCAGGATAACATAACCACTGATCAGGATTAAATGTTAAGTCAGTGACTGGATTTGTTCTACTTTCTGGGAATACACCATCTCTTTTGTTTCTCTTAGAATAAGTGATAAATGGTGGATGAATAACAACCTGTTCAATGAATGGAACATCCTTTAAACATTCATAATCATCAGGTAAACCTGTAGTTAAGTGAGTAACAGTTAAACCAGCATTGACACCAGCTGTAATCTGTCTTAATACCTTATCGTTCTTACCTACAGCTCTCTGCATTGAACGATATACTTCTAATACAAGTTTTTCAAATGTTTCCTGAGCGTCAGCAAACTGTACACTCTGGTAACCTGATTTCTTTGAGTCATTGAAAACAATTGCATATCTCTGAAGCTTTCTCCAGTATAAATAAATGTCTTCAATTAACTTTACGAACATATCACGATCTTCAAAATACACTGCATATTCTGGTCTTAATGCACAAACCTGTTCTGCATCAAGCACAAGTAATAACTTGAAAATGCTTTTTAAATCTCCTAATAAGAAGAAATCATCCGCATTGCGTTCATGTAAATAAATATATAACTGTGTTTCTAATCTGCGCTGATTCTTAATGAATTTCTCCAATACTTTAGAGAAAGATTCACTCTCCACTAATTCACATCTACTCTGACAGAATTCTTCAGAGAAGTTTAAGATTGCATTACCTCTAGTAATTTCGAATTTCTTAGCCATTTTTTCATCCTTTCCAAATAGATTATGTTAGCTCCTATCTATTTTACCCCATAATAGCAGAGAAATTTACAATATGCAAAGCCTAATTTTGTAATTATCATATGTAAGCGTTATTATTTATGGAATTTAGTAAATTCCCATTTTTTTCTTGCTGAGTTAGTTAAGTCTAATATGCAACATAAAAAAGACCTTTACTAGAAGGCCTTAAAGAATACTTTACCAACTATTTCTTTCTTAAAAGAAACAGCACCTATATAACGGGAATCTGTAGAATGGTTTCTATTATCCCCCATAATAAAGACATCACCTTTAGGAACTGTATAAGTCCAATTACTATCTGTCATTGGTTCATTTATGTATGTTTCATTGACTTTCTTACCGTTACGGTAGAGTTCATGATCAATACATTCTATTGTATCTCCCTGCTTGCCAATGACTCTTTTAATGATCTGTCTCTGCTGTCCTAATATATTACATTTTGCAATAACAACATCACCATATTTTACATCATCATAATGATAGAACTGCTTATTGACTAAGACAATGTTCCCTTCATGATAATTAGGTTCCATAGATTGTCCTTCTACATGAGAAATCTGGACAAAGAATAAGAAACCATATGTAAGAACTACTGTCACAAGAATTACTTTTACATATTCTAATATTGTTTGTTTCATATTTTTCATTTTAATCACCGAAACGATTATACCATAGTTTTAGGATAATTCCTT
>NZ_DBPF01000038.1:8912-9717 GCF_002299355.1 Catenibacterium sp. UBA627 | reverse complement strand
AAAAATTATTTTTCTTATTTTATACCCTTTTTTTATCCCTGAATATTATAAAAAGCATGCATTAAGGATTGCATGCCTTACAAGTAATATAGCCTTCTTTTTGTGCTTCTTGTGAAGAACTAAAATAGACTTTATTCTTATCACTGATAGTTTTTACATACTGACAATCTTCTCTATGATACTTCTTAGTATTTCTAGATCCTATATATTGTGTTGTTTGAGTAGTCGTGATTTCTTCTTTACCATTAAAGGTCAATTTATTCTTCTTAGAAACACAACGGATTGTACCTAATTCATCCGTACGATAGACCACCATATCATATCTAGAAAATCTTTGTAATGCTTCTTTATGTGGATGACCATACATATTGTCTTTACCACAAGACACTACGACATAACTTGCCTTCATTCTAGATAACAGATTATCGCTGTTTGAATAAGCTGAACCATGATGACCTGCTTGGAATACATCACATTGTACTTTGTTTAGTTTCTTTTCCATTGATTCTGCAGCATCACCAGTAAAGACAAAACGATGATAACCATCATCATATCTCATACATAAAGATGAGTCATTATTGTTCTGTGCCCCTTCACCGACACCAATAAACTCAATAGAACCTGCACCTACCTGAAAGGTATCTCCTACCTTAGGCACAGTAATATTCTTTTTCTTCTCTTTAATTGCATTTAATAGTTTCATATATGTATAAGAAGAAGAGGTTCTACTAGACATATATATCTTTTTTACATTTAACTGATAAATAATATTCTTTGCTTCATTTATATGATCCGCATCACAATG
>NZ_DBPF01000038.1:0-8741 GCF_002299355.1 Catenibacterium sp. UBA627 | reverse complement strand
CGGTGTAGAAGTTGTACTACAACCCGTGATAAGTATCATTGATAAGAATATACTAAATAGCTTCTTCATAAATTCCTCCTGTCACTCATTATAGACAACTATTTTTCTTCTACAAGAAAAAAAGGCAGGAAAATCCTGCCTCTAACGGACACCGCCGCCTCCGCCACCGGAGAAGCCGCCTCCACCACCACTAAATGATGACGAACCACCTTGTCCTGCGCTTGCAGCTGAAGAAGCTGCACTCATACTATTATGTGCAAATGTATGGGTATAGTAATAAATTGGGAAGTTATTGTAAGTTGTTGTTTCTTCATAACGAGGAATCACAACCTTCAATTGTTTTTCTACACGATCTGCAATGCCAAGTACTGCTGCAAAGATGAGATATTCATCCCAAAGTTTAACTTCAATGGCTGCTTTTTCTTTCATATTGTCTTCATCATCAAGGAAGTTATTAAATCCCCATACATAAAGGCATTGATCGTACGCTTTATCTGTCCATACCGTACGATCATGTGGAATATTCCAGAATAAGAAGCGTTTATAAATAGTCGCTGTTTTTGCGTAACCATTCTCATTCATAAAATTTTCTGTGACATTATCCACTTTATCGAACCAATCATCTATCTTCTTATAATGTTTGCTGCACCATTTCTGAAATGTTTTTGTTTGAAGAACACCCTCTTTAGACGCAAGAATAAACATCTTATAAAGTGCTGTTTCCTGCTTATTCTCAAACTTTGCATCTATATCAAGATACATATCATAATTCTTTTTCTTGACAATTGCGCCGCTTTCCTTTTCTCTAATTGTGATTATACCATCACGTACCCATTTCAAGATAAATCCAGACACCAGGTTTTCACGACTCTCATCATCACCGATAATATCCAGCTTTTTAGCTAGATAATAGAACAAGAATATATCTTTATTACATGGAATTTCTCTAAATGGAGTTGCTTCTTTACCTTTGATTGTACGTCCATTCTCAAATACAACACCCGAATCCGTGAATACAATAACAGCAGCTATAACAAAGATAACCATTACAATCACAAAGATGATGAAAATAAAGAGCATAATCTTCGCTACTTTTGACATGCCACCAGAATAACTAGATCCTTCTTTTGCGTCCTTCACAACATCTTCAAACTTTTCACTTGCATGACGTTTATTAGGTGATGTATAAGAATTACTTTCAAGACCCATTAATAACTGCATCTTATTACTACCTAAAGAGTCTGTTTTTAAAATAACACCACCATTATCAAAATTCACACTACCTGAATAACCAAATGCCCAGATTTTCGCATTCTCTTTACTATAGGGTGTAATACCAGTCACATGAATTGTGACATCTGCAACATCCAATGACATATCACTAATAAAAGCATAGTTAATACCCTGTTGGTCCTTATACTGATTCACAAAATGCTCAATCTGATAAACCATTGTATAAGAACGTGTCCCATAATCACCTAGACCAAAGCACAACTCATAGTGGCCGCCATCTTTAATCAAACCACATTTATTAATCTTAGATTCTCTAGAAACATCAGAATCCCATGTACCGATATTTTTGTATGTTACCCCACGATCATCAGTGACACCAATAAGTGTCAATGGCTGATCATCCATACCATTGAATATTTTGTAGCCTTCTGTCCCTTCCGATACATCCATATCCCATTTCTCTACAAATGTTGCTGTACCATTTTGATCAATCTGGCAGGTAATGCCAATATTGTTTACTTTTGTGCTTGATGCATCAACTGTCGTTGGCATTAACAGCAATAAAACTGTAAGAAATGATAATAAGCGTTTCATTAGAATTGTACCTTTGGTACTTCTTTAGATGCTTCATCCACTTCAAAGAAGTTCATCTTTTCAAAGTGGAACATTGAAGCAATGATATTAGAAGGGAACATTTCTAACTTATTCACATACTGTTTAACATCATCATTATAGAACTGTCTTGCATAACTGATCTTATCTTCAGTTTCCTTTAAATCATTCTGTAGAGACATGAAGTTTGTATTAGCCTTTAAATCAGGATAACTTTCCTGAAGCATCATTAAACGACTTAATGATCTTTCTAATTCACCAGCATTCTTAAGCTGTTCTTCTGGTGTAGAAGCAGTTACATAACTGTTTCTTGCACGAATAGCTCCTTCAAGTGTTTCCTTTTCATGCTTTGCATAACCTTTTACAGTTTCTACAATATTAGGAATCATATCTGCACGTCTTTTTAATTGAACATCAATCTGTGCCCATGCCCCGCGACACTTATTTCTAGACTTAACAAGTCCATTATATGTTGTGATTGTATATAAAACAATTAATACAACCACTACTACAGCAATAATTAAACCCATAATTATTTCCTCCTTTTATACATAATCAATTATATCAACAATTACATTTAAATACATCAAAAAAGGCTATGATGTAAAATCATAACCTTAAGGTGTTTATTACTTTAATTTTGTAATATCAACTAATGAAGTTGGACCCTGATGTCTCTTTTCTAGGCAGTTGATTAATGCATGTGCTGTATCTAATGATGTATAGATAGGGATACCTGCTTCAACTGCAAATCTTCTGATTAAGAAACCATCCTTTAAGTTATCATTTCTTGTAGGAATATCGATAACTAAGTCAACAGTATCAGTTAACATTAAGTCAAAGATTGTGTTAGACTTTTCCGTAATTCTGTTAACTCTATGAACTGGTACATCATGTTCCTTTAAGAAGTTATAAGTACCTTCTGTTGAATAAAGATCATATCCAAACATATAGAACTGTTTAGCGATTGGTAAGAATTCTTCTTTAGAGCTGTCCTTGATTGTACAGATGATATTCTTCTTCTTTGGTAAGTTGATACCTGTTCCAATGAATGCCTTATAGATTGCTTCATCAAATGTCTTTGCGATACCTAATACTTCACCTGTAGATTTCATTTCTGGGCCAAGTGAAATTTCAGCACCCTTGATCTTTTCAAATGAGAAGACTGGCATCTTAACTGCAACAGTTTCTTTTTCTGGCTGTAAACCATATTCATAACCCTGATCTTTGATTGAATGACCCATGATAACCTTAGTTGCAACATCTACTACTGGAATATCTGTTACCTTTGAGATATATGGAATTGTACGAGAAGATCTTGGGTTTACTTCGATTACATAAACTTCATCTTCATATACGATGAACTGGATGTTGATTAATCCAATAACATGTAGTGCTTTAGCTAAGCGCTGAGTATAGTCGCAGATAACTTTCTTGATTTCAGGCTTGATCTTCTGTGGTGGATATACTGAGATACTGTCACCAGAGTGAACACCAGCTCTTTCAACGTGTTCCATAACACCAGGAATAAGTACGCCGTTTTCATCGCATACAGCATCTACTTCTACTTCCTTACCTGATAAGTACTTATCGATAAGAATTGGATGTTCCTGGAACTGACGGTTGATGATCTTCATGAACTTCTTGATATCACCATCATTTAAGGCGATTTCCATACCTGCACCACCTAGTACATATGATGGACGTACAAGTACTGGGTAACCTAATTTATTCGCAACTTCTAATGCTTCATCTACTGTAAATACTGTTGCCCCTCTAGGACGATCGATTTCACATTTTTCTAAGACTTCATCAAAACGTTCTCTATCTTCTGCAGCATCTACGCTATCAGCTGAAGTACCAAGGATAGGAACTCCCATATCCATTAAGTCCTGAGTTAACTTAATAGCTGTCTGACCACCAAACTGAACGATTGCGCCATCTGGTTTTTCAAGTTCAACAATGCTCTGAACATCTTCCTGAGTAAGTGGTTCAAAGTATAATCTATCAGCAATGTCGAAGTCAGTAGAAACTGTTTCTGGGTTGTTGTTGACGATGATTGTTTCATAGCCAGCAGCTCTTAATGCCCATACACAATGTACTGAACAATAATCGAATTCGATACCCTGTCCAATACGGATTGGGCCTGAACCTAATACCATAACCTTCTTACGAGTGTTATCTGGTTTAATTTCATGTTCTCCACCATATACTGAATAGAAATATGGAGTTTCAGCATCAAATTCTGCAGCACAAGTATCAACTGTCTTGAATGCGGCAGTGATATTGTTTTCTAAACGATAATCATGAATTTCATTCTTATCTTTACCAGTTAAGTCTGCAATAACTCTATCTGGGAATTCAACTCTCTTAGCAGCCTTTAATAATTCTGGAGTTAATTCCTCTGTCTTTAATTTATTTTCAATTTCTACAAGATGTTTGATCTTATCAATAAACCATGAATCAATCTTAGTGATATTATGGATTTCTTCTTCAGTAATGCCCTGTCTTAATGCTTCGGCTACTGCGAAGATTCTCTGATCATCTACATCTTTTAATTTAGTTCTTAAGTATTCTGTATCTTTACCTTCCATTTCAGGAATTGATAAATAGAATACATTCTGTTCAAGTGAACGTAATGCTTTCATTAAAGCACCTTCGAAGTTATTACAGATTGCCATAACTTCACCAGTTGCCTTCATCTGTGTACCAAGTTTTCTTGATGCACCATAGAACTTATCGAATGGCCATTTAGGAATCTTACATACGATATAGTCTAATGTTGGTTCATAAGAAGCATATGTCTTACCTGTTACAGCGTTCACGATTTCATCAAGTGAATAACCTAATGCAATCTTAGCAGCTAACTTCGCAATAGGGTAACCAGTTGCTTTAGAAGCTAAAGCTGAAGAACGGCTGACACGTGGGTTAACTTCGATAACACAATATTCAAAAGAATTTGGGTTTAATGCGAACTGTACGTTACATCCACCCTTGATATTTAATGCAGTGATGATGTTTAAAGCAGAGCTTCTTAACATCTGATATTCTTTATCACCTAAAGTCTGAGAAGGAGCTACTACGATAGAGTCACCAGTATGAACACCTACTGGGTCAACGTTTTCCATATTACATACTGTAATACAGTTACCATTGCCATCTCTCATTACTTCGTATTCGATTTCCTTCCAACCGGCAATACATCTTTCAATTAAGCACTGAGATACACGTGATAATCTTAAACCATTAGAACAGATATCATGTAATTCTTCAGGAGTTTCAGCAATACCTCCGCCAGTACCACCAAGTGTATATGCTGGTCTTACTACTACTGGATAACCAATCTTTTCAGCAAATTCTAATGCATCATCTACATGGTTAACAACTGTTGAAGCAGCCACTGGTTCATGGATTCTTTCCATTAATTCCTTGAATTCAAGACGGTCTTCTGCAAGCTTGATTGTAGTTGTATCAGTACCGATAGTACGTACATTATGTGCTTCTAAGAAACCTTCATCAGCAAGTGCCATTGCAATATTTAAGGCATTCTGACCACCAAGTGTTGGCAAGATTGAATCTGGTTTTTCTTTTAAGATTAAGTTCTTAACAACAGGAACTGTTAAAGGTTCAATATAAACATGATCTGCAATATCCTTATCAGTCATGATTGTTGCAGGGTTAGAGTTAATAAGAACGACTTCAATTCCTTCTTCTTTTAATGCACGACAAGCCTGAGTACCTGCATAGTCGAATTCAGCTGCCTGTCCAATAATAATTGGTCCTGATCCAATAACAAGAACCTTTTTTATATCTTTATTCTTAGGCATTCTACTTTCCCTCCATCATCTTAATAAACTCATCAAATAAATATTCAGTATCTCTAGGTCCAGCATTTGCTTCTGGGTGGAACTGAACAGTTTTGATATTCTTATTTAAATATTCAACACCTTCAATAGTGCCATCATTTACGTTTCTAAACCAAGCCTTAGCCACTGCAGGATCAATTGAATCATCCTTGATAACATAGTTATGGTTCTGTGTAGAGATATAAACACGGTTAGTGTCTAAATCCTTAACTGGATGGTTTGCACCATGATGTCCATATTTTAATTTTTCTGTCTTGAAGCCATGAGCAAGAGCCATTAACTGATGTCCAAGACAAATTGCGAAAATTGGCATACCGCTTTCTGATAATTTCTTCACTTCTGCGATAATATCAGTTACTTCAGCTGGGTCACCAGGACCGTTACTTAACATAATACCATCAAAGTTACCTTCTAATACTTCAGAAGCAGGTGTAGTAGCTGGGAATACTGTCACTTCACAGTTTCTCTTTGCTAATTCATTCGCAATATTATGCTTAGCACCAAAGTCATATAAAGCAACTTTCATTCTGCCTGTACCAACAGTATGTTTTTCTTTACATGTACATGCCTTTACAACACCCTGTACCTTGAATGCTTTAATCTTGTCGATGACTTCGCTTACTTCATACTTATGAGTAGTGATCATACCATTCATACAACCATCATTACGAAGTAACTTAGTAAGTGCACGTGTATCAATTCCCTGGATACCTGGAATATGATTACGTACTAAATAATCATTTAAATCTTCATTCTTTCTAAAGTTAGATCCTAAACGTGATAATTCGTTTACTACAAATCCTTCAACATATGGGTGTTCAGATTCCTGATCTTCTAAACATACACCATAGTTACCAATAAGTGGGTAAGTCATTACAACACTCTGACCTGCATAAGATGGGTCTGTCAACACTTCTACATAACCAGTCATTGAAGTATTGAAGACAAATTCGCTTATGACTTCTTTTTCATATCCAAAGCTTTCCCCTTCAAACACATGTCCGTCTTCTAAAATTAAATAAGCTTTCATAGTCAACCTCCTCAATTATGAAAAAGACATATCACCAATAGATGATATGTCCTTAAAATAAGAAATCTAAAAAATGAAAATAAGAACCCTTAAGAAACACGTTTGCGAAAACTGAAGTTGTCATAATTGTGTTTGCGTTCATATTCTCACTCCTTCTGTTGTAGTATAAACGATATTAAGATTGTAAGCAAGCAAAAAATGAATACTCAAAAATTTTTATTTTACTATTTTGAAGTTGTCAAATAGTGGTAGATTGCACCTATAATATTGGCATCATTCGCAAAAGCACATTTCTTTACAACAGGCTTAATACGTGCTGGTTCAACCTTGTCTATAATGATATCTAAACGATTATTGATTTCATCAATCATATCTTCTCTTACAGAGATGCCCCCACCAATAATAATCACTTCTGGATCATAAGAATATTGAATATTATAGATACCTACTGCAAGAGCATAATAGAAACGATTGACATACTTCTTAAATACTTCATTTTCGTTGGCATGATCAAAGATATAACGTCCATCATATGTCTCACCTAGTTCTTTTTCTACACCCTTGACGATTGCAACTGTAGAATCAAGAGACCAATTGTTAAACTCAAGTGAATCTGCATCAAAGTTATTGATCATATAACCAAATTCACCGCCATGAAGATGCTGTCCCTTATGAATCTTCTTATCTTTAACCACAGCACCACCAATACCTGTACCACATACGACAAAGCAGCAATCCTGATTATCTTTAGCGGAACCTAGCCATACTTCTGCAAGTGCTGCACAGTTGGCATCATTTTCTAATTCTACACGTGTCTGTAACCTTTCTTCTAGATCCTTCTTTATATTAGGACCATGAATATAGTCAATCGCAGACGCACCATAAATCACACCTTCATCACTTGCAACAGCCCCAGGCATACTTAACGCAATACCATCAACATCTCTTTCTTTATAAATAGTTTCAATAGCCTGATACATGTCTTCTAAAGTATCAGGTGTTTTAAATGACCCCTTATCAAATAAATGACCCTTTTCATCGCATGTTGCGTATTTGACAGAAGTACCTCCTACATCAATTCCTAGTAACATATCAATTTCCTCCTATCTATAGGATATCACAAAAGAAATGCACAATAGTAAAATAGATTAAAAAAAGGAATAACGTTACGTTATTCCTTAGTTAACACGATGAATTTCTAAACCATTCTGTTTAAATGTTTCAACAATTGTATCGATATGTGCTTCACCATTTGTTTCACAAGTGACTCTTAATTCTACTTCAGAGAATCTTGCGAAGTTCTTGAACTGGTTATGATCAACCGCTACAACATTCGCATTACATTCATTTAATAGATGTGCAACTTTTTCTAACTGTCCAGGAATATCTGGAAGCTGTACTGAGAATGAGAAGATTCTACCTCTTTCAATAAGTCCCTTATTAATCATAGAAGAAATAGAAAGTACATCGATGTTTCCACCTGATACAAGTGAAACAACCTTCTTATTCTTTTCATTGAGTTTCTTTAATGCAGCAAGTGAAAGAATACCTGAGTTTTCAGCTACAAGCTTATGTTTTTCTACTAATACTAAGAATGCATCCATTAACTCATAATCGCTGACTGTGATGATACCATCTACATATTGTTTGATATATTCAAAAGGCTTTTCACCAATTGTCTTAACTGCAGTACCATCCGCAATAGTCACTGCTTCATTTAAGGAAACGATACGATCTTCATTAATGGCAGCAAGGGCGCTGGCAGCTCCTTCTGGTTCTACACCGATGATCTTAACTGTTGGTTTAATAAGTTTTGCGGCACAGGCAATACCTGAAATCAATCCTCCACCACCAACTGGTACAAGAATAATATCTGTATCTGGTAATTCTTCGAGAATTTCTAAGGCAATGGTTCCCTGACCTTCAATGACATCTTCATCATCAAATGGATGTACAAATGTATAGCCATGTTCCTTCTGTAATTCTACTGCCTTATTATA
>NZ_DBPF01000118.1:0-2853 GCF_002299355.1 Catenibacterium sp. UBA627 | reverse complement strand
ACTGATAATGTGAAGGCTATTGCGGATGATATTTGCTTATCTGTATCAGAAGATGGGGTCTATCACTACTGTTTAGATCATAAGCTTATTTAAAGATGGGAGACCATCTTTTTTTAGTATAAAAAAACACAGAACGGATGTTCTGTGTTGAAAGTCTTATGAGTGGTTGCTTGAGTTACCAGTTGACTGAATAACTCCCTGATGATGTTGATTCAGTTGTCCAGTAAATCACCTCACCAGCTACAAAACCAATATTAGTAGCTTTGGTTTCGTATGTGCCATCTGTATACATAGTACAATTTAAATCATTACTTCCAACTTGGTTGTTGATTTCTTTCATTCCAATTACTTCACCATTCTGTACAATAAGTGCGTTATTAGTAGCAGTCCCACATCCTTTTTCACTATGGAATACGTATCCTTCAAAGTTATTGTTGTAACCACCATTTTCACCCCATAGACCTATACTTTTTTCATAATCATTGGCTGCATCTATTTTACATGCGATTGCAATACAAGGACCATTTCTAACACTCTGATTTACTAAATAATTCTCTGCAGCTGGTGCAGGTCTAATCCATGAGTATTTATGCTTGAAAATGTCTTTTTGTGAAAATTCATAAATAAACTCTGAGTAAACACATGAATATTATGTATTTACTTTAAATGTATATTTGTGTATACCTAATTAAAAGTATATATGTAATGAATTGCAAGCTCATAAAAAAACACAGGACAAATTGTTCTGTGTTGAGAGCCATTATGAATGGTTAGGTCTGTTTGTATCAATCTGAGTGATTTTTAATCTACCTTTATGAATATATTCGATTCCTTTACTTAGATCCTTACTCTTCCAGGTAACATAGTAATAAGTTCCTACTGCGGGAGTATATCCTGAAATACTATAAATAGGACGGCTTGTATCAGTTATGCCATTATTTTGTTCATAACATGAACCTGTTGCACCAGCAAATGAAATATCTGCATCATTACCACAAATACCATGTTTTTCACCTTCACTGTCTGTATACCATTCAGATTGTTCTCCATTATAATCATCAAATACATCTTGACCATTTGTCGAACCATTACCAGAATATTGACATTGAATCTTACCTACAATGCAGGCACTCACTGCTACATTTTGATTTTAAGCTAAGTTTTCTTCATAAACTGAAGGTTTTACCCATTTTCTCATAATAAATTCCTCCTTCGGACGTAATAACTAATATCTATAATGCGATTATGCTAAATATAGATTCAAAATATAACTTTATGTCCTTCGGTCGATTTATATTCCGTATTTGAATTATCCGTAACCACTTTAATCATAAATATAGTAAATCTTTTAAAAAGGTTGTATAATAATGCATAACATGAATTGTAAAGGAGAAATGAAACATGCCATATTTAGCATTACGTACAAACAAGACATTGACTCTTTCTCAGGAAGTTGAATTAAAAACTACTGTAGGAAAGTTAATTACAATGTTTCCTGGTGAATCAGTAGATACATTCATGATTCATATTGAAGATAATCAGCTCATTTATTTTAAAGGCCAGGAAACAAATTGTATGATGATCACATTATACTTAAAAGGTCATTATACAGATGAGCAGAAGGAACAGTTTGTAGCTGAACTTACTAAAGCATTAGTAAAAATCACTAAGATTCCAGCTTCTAATCAGTATGTTACTATATCTGAATTTGAAAAATGGGGTCATGGTGGTGTATACGAATAAGATTTTGCATTGCAAAATCTTATTTTTTTTGTTTGAAAACAGGTGGTTAGAATAAGAAATACGAAAAAATGCATTTTTTTCAAAAAAAGGGTTGCAAAAGGTGTATCTGCATGGTAATATAAACAAGCATTCTGAAGTGCTTGAATAGCTCAGCGGTAGAGCAATCGGCTGTTAACCGATCGGTCGGGGGTTCAAATCCCTCTTCAAGCGCCAGTGGCCGGTTGGAGAAACGGTTAACTCACATGCCTTTCACGCATGCATTCACGGGTTCGAATCCCGTACCGGTCACCATTTCTCAAAATACGATCGAAAGATCGTTTTCATTTGCGGGTGTAGTTCAATGGTAGAACTTCAGCCTTCCAAGCTGACTACGTGGGTTCGATTCCCATCACCCGCTCCATACGATTAGAAGATAGACTAAGGTCTATTTTTTTATTATCTAAATACCCACAGTTACGAGCTGTGGGTATTTTCATTTATTCTAATAATTCAAAACTATTAATTAATTCATTTTTAGATTCATACAATAATTCAGTTTTACCTGAATCAACATCATATGTATATATACCTTGATGTTTATTATTGCGCCCAAGAAGAATAATCTGATGAGAAGAACTAAAACAAGCATACTGTGTTACATCCATAATTTCATCAATATTAATTCCTGCTTTCTTCTTAATTGTTTTTGTATCTAAATATATGTATGATATTGAGGATTCCAAGCTGGAATGGTGTCACTTTCAGTAAATGCAAGATTTCCACTTTCCATTGGAAGCATTCTATAGACTAACTTGCGATTTGTAGAATAGATACATTTGAGTTGATTATTCTTTAAACGATAAATATGCGTATTAGGTGCAATATACTTATAATTCATTGTCCCTTTTGTATTTATACATATAGACACCAAAAAATTATCGACACAATTTTAGTGAAATACCTCGGCTTCTACATTATAAATATTCTCTTATGTCACATACAATCATACGACACCTGTTAGATGCAGATCCATATTTAATTTTGTCATGTGAACTACATTGACTTCAAATACGGAGTATTAAGTCGAGGTAGTTCACTATTCATTAGTTCTTCTTTCTTTCACAATCTTGT
>NZ_DBPF01000022.1:0-5541 GCF_002299355.1 Catenibacterium sp. UBA627 | reverse complement strand
AATAGCCATTATACGAATGCGGCCTCACTAACACTCGAGGAGTTCTTATTTAGAATACCAAATAATAATATATGTGTCAATAAGATTTGTAAAAAATGAAGGGAAAAAATGAAGGATCAGTGACGATCCTTCTTGTTCTTATCATATATGATCTTTAAACCTTTAAATGTAAGTTCCTGATCATAAATATCAATTAATTCAGTTTCTTTCGCAATAAGCTTACCTAAACCACCAGTAGATACTACTTTTAGATTCTGTCCATACTCTTCTTTAATCTTCTTGATAATATATTCAGTCTTACCAATATAACCATAAACAACTCCCGCCTGCATTGCAGTGACTGTATTTTTCGCAATAATATGCTGTGGTTTGACTAATTCAATTTCAGGAAGCTGAGCAGCCATAGAAGAAAGAACACCAGCTTCTATGCCGATGCCTGGTGCAATTACACCGCCAATAAAAACACCTTTCTCTGTAATAACATCATATGTAGTCGCTGTACCAAAATCAATAACTAAGCATGGACCACCATAAGTATAATATGCCCCTGCTGCATCTACCAAACGGTCTGAGCCAAGAGTAGATGTATGATCAATTTGAATATTGATTCCTGTTTTCACACCTGGGCCAACAAATAGTGGTCTAATATGAAAGTATTTAATAATGGAACTTGAGAAAGAATAGTTAATCTTTGGTACAACAGAACTAATAATAACATCTTTCACATCTTCTACATTCAAGTGAGATGCTTGAAGGTATGAATGAAGTAATAAGCCATATTCATCTGATGTACGTTCCATACGTGTTGTCATACGAAAACGACCTACTAAATGATTTTCTTTGTAAACGCCAATAGTAATATTTGTATTACCGATATCTATAACCAATAGCATTCTTATTTCTTAGCTCCTATTTTCATACATTCTTTCAAGATAATATAGCTTAAATCTGATTTAGACATCTTACCGATATCCTTCATAGAATCCTGAGTAATAATAGTAACAACATTTGTATCACCCTGGAATCCTGCACCCTCTGTTTTAAGATGGTTCGCAATAATCAGATCACATTGTTTTTTATTTAATTTCTTTGATGCATTTTCAATTAAATCTTGTGTTTCCATCGCAAATCCACATATCACTTGATGTTCAACTTGATGATGCCCTATATAATCAAGTATATCTGGATTCTTTTTTAGTTTAAGAATAAGTTCATTGTCATTTTTCTTAATCTTATCTGTAGATGTTTCTACAGGTGTATAGTCAGCTACTGCAGCTGACATAATAATATAGTCATAATGTGTATGATGTCTTTTTACACATTCAAATAAATCCTGGGCACTTGTAATAGATTGATTGATAATATAAGGCACTGGCTTTAATGATGTAGGGCCATGAATTAATCGTACCTTGGCACCAAGTATAAATGCTGCACGTGCAATGGAATAGCCCATCTTTCCAGATGAATGATTTGTCAAGAAACGAACAGGATCAAGAGCTTCTTGAGTAGGTCCTGCAGTAACCAAAACTTTCTTGCCCTGTAATGGATGGTCACTAAGTGCATATTCCATCATTAAATGAAGATGATCATAATCTGCAAGTTTTCCTTTACCTGTATCACCGCATGCAAGAAGACCTACAGCAGGTTCTACAAATAAAACACCATCATCCTTTAAAGTTTGGATATTACGCTGTGTTGCTTTATTTTCATACATATGTACATTCATTGCAGGTGCAATGAGTTTAGGACATGTGGCTGCTAGAAAAGCAGCTGTCAACATATTATCTGCAATACCATTCGCACATTTCGCGATGGTTGTTGCACTCGCTGGTACAATCATAAATAGATCAGCATCCTTGACGATAGCTACATGTGTAATACATCCTGGATCATCATCAAAGACATCAATATATGTTTTTTTCTTTGTGAGAGCAGAAATAGAAGTTGGTGTAACAAACTTTGCTGCACTTGGAGTGAGCATGACTTCAATTTCATATTTTTCTTTCACTAGATCACTGATGAACTGTACAGTCTTAAATGCTGCAATAGAACCAGTAATCCCTATAATCAATTTTTTCATCTATTAATACCCTCTTTTCATATATAAATTATCCACGCTTCATTAAAGCGAAGAGAGGTTTTGTGACAATTACCACAATAACAACACCCACAAAAGCTTCAAGTAAGCTCTGTGTGCTTGATACTGCTAAGAAATAACTTCCAAGCTTGCTTGCATCCTGACCAATAGCCTTAGCATAAGATGTACCAAATAAAGCCCAGATACCACCTAATACTAATACTGTATTTGTTAAAGCACCTAGGAAAGCAGCGACTGCTATCGCAATAGTCTGCTGTTTATTCTTAATTAGCTGATAAATAGAACCTGATACAAACCCAATCATAACTCTTGGTACAATCGCAATAACTGCACTGAGTAGTGATCCACTAATAAATGGTGAGAAGACGAAAGATGTCACTGTTGGCTGCATTGTGTTCATTAATAATGAAGATAAACCAAATACAAGACCAATCAAGCATCCCTGCTTAGTACCCAATACAATTGATGCAATAATAACTGGAATATGAAGCAATGTTGCTCTTAAAGGTCCAATTGGGATAAATCCTAAAAATGGTACCATGACCATAACTGCTTCAATCGCAATAAATAATGCAAGTAAAGTCAGATTCTTTGTTTTTTTGTTATTCATTTGTTTCCTCCACTGTCATTTGCATACGCAATATGACGTAAATATAATTTTGCCAGCAGAATATTAAGTTAGCTCCTAAATAGGTAGCCACAGGGCATATCCTACACAGCAAAACCATTATATACTCATTTTTCGGAAATGAAAAGCATTACATTTTCCCATATTATATATCATTAATTGGAGAACGAGCCGGATGTCTTGCATCCTTTGTTTTATCATAACTGACTTTTTTCTCTAAGTTTCTATTATAATCACGTTGGAATATACATGAGAAAATAAGATTTAAAATATAGTCCATAGAAAGATTTGAGGCAAAAGGAGCTATTTTAGTAAAGATTTTCTCTCTTGAGCCAACTCTTAGTATCACATCACCATAATGTGATAGCTGATTATCTCCTAGAGAAGTGATTACAATCATCTTTGTCCCCTTTTCTTTTAAAGTCTGGGCAATACGGATGATTTCAGCTGTTTCTCCTGAATAAGAGAGAATCATTGCAAGATGTGATGAAGAAGAGTTATAAGCTAAAAAGATCTGTTCTCCTTCTAATGTACGAATATTTACGTTACGTCCAATACGTGTCATCTTATGCTGAAAGCTTAATGCTTCTAACATTGAATTACCATTTCCATATATATCTATAGACTCATATTGATTCATAAGTTCTATCGCTTTACGCAAATCATCAAAATCTATCAATTTAATTGTATCTTCAATAACTTCTCTGCTCATTGTACCGAGTTTATAGGCAATTTGTGGATAGTTGTCTTCTGGACCAAAGGGGAAGTTAACATCGATTCTTTTAGTTTTAGTAAGTGTATATTGTAGTTCTGCTGAATACTTGATCTTAAAGTCATTATATCCTTCTAAACCTAGTTTACGGCATAGTCTAACGATAGTGGCAGGAGATGTATACGTTCTTTTGGCCAATTCCTTACTTGATAAATTTAGTACATCTTCTCCATGATTCAATATGTAATGGGCGATTTCCACTTCAGCATGTGTGAAATCTAATGCAAACTCTAATTGTGTCATTATACTCATTGTTTATCACCTGATTTAATTATATCATGAAACGTTTTTTCAATAAACTTGATTTTTAACACTGATTTTTGAAACAAAATTAAAACTCTATCCGTACATATTTACTTCTCTAAATGGTTATATGAAAATATTTTTGTACTAAGGAGGACGAATAAATGGAAAAGAAATTACCAAAAGATTTTTTCTGGGGTGGCTCAGTATCATCATTCCAGACTGAAGGAGCTTGGGATGAAGGCGGAAAAGGTTTATCAATCTATGATGTAAGACCTACACCAGAAGGACATGCAGACTGGAAAGTTGCAATTGATGAATATCATCGTTATAAGGAAGATATTCAGTTAATGAAAGAAATGGGATTCAACTTCTATCGTTTCTCTGTTTGCTGGAGCCGTATTATTCCTAATGGAGATGATGAAGTCAATGAAGAAGGTGTACAGTTCTATAATAATTTAATTGATGAATTAATTGCGAATGGTATTACTCCAATGATTACATTAGTTCATTTTGATATGCCTTATCATCTAGTAAAGGAATACAATGGTTTTGCATCACGTAAGGTTGTTGATTTATTTGAACGTTATGCAAGAGTTTGTATGGAACGTTTTGGTGATAGAGTAAAACATTGGATGTCATTTAATGAACAGAACCTACATTCTTGTAGCTTAATCTATTCAAATGCGGAAATTATTCCTGAGGGAAAAACTAAAGCTGAACATCTATACCAGGTCGCACATAATGTTATGATTGCTCATTGTAAAGCTGTTAAGGCTTTAAGAGAACTCGTACCAGATGCTAAGTTTGGTGGCATGACAACTATTACTAACTTCTATCCTGCAACTGATACACCAAAGAATAACTTATTCTGTCAGAAGGCTTATGATTTAGTTAATGACTGGGTATGCTATGTACAGGCTAATGGTAAATATCCTAGATATTATACAGCTTACTTAAAAAATAGAGATTGGTTCCCTGTATTTGAAGAAGGCGATGAAGAGTTATTAAAGTATACATGTGATTATTTATGCTTCTCTTACTATCGTTCTAATACACTCACTGAAGGTGAATTTGATATGACTACACCCTTCAATGATATTGTAGAAAAGCATGTTGTAAAGAACCCTCACCTTGAAGCAACTGAATGGGGTTGGGAAAAGGATGCCATTGGATTTAGATGGGTCATGAATACTTTAAGCGAAAGATATGATCTTCCTTGCTTCGTATTAGAAAACGGTATGGGTGCAAGAGAATCATTAAATGAAAATGATACTGTAGATGATGATTATAGAATTGAATATCATCGTAATCATATCCAGGAAATGAAGAATGCGATTCTAGAAGATGGTGTTGACTGTCTAGGATATATCACTTGGGGTCCTATTGATATTCCGTCTTCTAGCTGCCAGATTGCCAAGAGATATGGTTTCGTATACGTTAATAGAACTGATGAAGAACTATTAGACTTAAGAAGAGTACCTAAGAAATCATTCTATTGGATCTCTAAAGTATTCAAATCTAACGGCGAAAATTTAGACTAGTATCCTAAAGCCTCATTCGTGAAACTTTTCTTTTTTTCTTAATTTCGCTTAGTTTTTTCCTATTTTCTTAAGAATTTCTTAATAAAATTGAGTAGATTAACTGTAATAGTTTGATTTTCGAATATAAATAGTGTATTATGGCGTTGGTAAAAATGATTGAATACTTTTACTAGAGGTAAAAGTGGAGGTATCTAATGAAAACAAGTTTAGTTATTATGGCTGCTGGTATCGGCTCACGTTTTGGTGGAGGAATCAA
>NZ_DBPF01000058.1:9429-9604 GCF_002299355.1 Catenibacterium sp. UBA627 | reverse complement strand
TTTATCATTTTCCTGTTGATAAAGCTGCAAAGATTGCAGTCAAGAGTGTAAATGAATTCATAGAGAATAACCCTGATTATTTTGAATTAGTAGAATGGGTGCTCTTTGATTCTCATACTGCGTCAGTATATGAAGCTGAAGTCAAAAAAACAAAATAAATTTATGTTGTTTTTAT
>NZ_DBPF01000058.1:0-9354 GCF_002299355.1 Catenibacterium sp. UBA627 | reverse complement strand
TCGCAATAAAATGAATAGCGGTACATAACAGTCGTGCAGCTACGTTCTTGACTTAGGGATGCAAAGTATCTTACCGCAAGAGAAATGCTTAATAAGAACATACGCAGGGTGAGTTATGAATTGTTATTGTTTTATGCAAATAAAACAATAAGGAGGTAACGTCAATGGCACGTTATACAGGCCCAATCTGGAAAAAGTCTAGAAGACTTGGTTTCTCAGTATTGGAAAACGGAAAAGAATTAAACAAGAGACCTTATGCTCCAGGTCAGCATGGTCAGAAGAGACACAAGAGCACTGAATATGGTCTTCAGTTAGCAGAAAAGCAGAAAGTAAGACATATGTATGGTATTAACGAAAAGCAGTTCCACAACACTTTCAACCGCGCTTCTAAGATGGAAGGTGTAACTGGTGCAAACTTCTTATTCTTACTTGAATCAAGATTAGACAACGTAGTTTATAGAATGGGATTTGCAACAACTCGTAGAGCAGCTAGACAGTTAGTAAACCATGGTCATATTTTATTAAACGGTATCAAGACTGATATCCCTTCATGTAGAGTAAATCCTGGTGACGTTATTACTGTTAAGGAAAGATCTCAGCAGTTAGATGTTATCAAGACAGCTTTAGAAGCTCAGACTCATACTCCTGGCTTCGTTGAAGTAGATGCTGAAAAGAGAACTGGTAAGTTCACTAGACTTCCTGAAAGATCTGAATTAAATCAGGAAATCAACGAACAGCTAATCGTCGAATACTATAACAGACTTGGTTAATTCTATTAGCAGCCTTAGGGCTGCTTTTTTATTGGAGTATATATGAATGCAACATTTAATTTAATCATGGATATTGTTGGCACTATTGCTTTCGCAATTTCTGGTGTGATGGTTGCTAGTAAAAAGAAGATGGATTTATTTGGAATTAATATTCTTGCACTATGTACTGCAGTAGGTGGAGGGATGGTAAGAGATGTACTAATCGGTGTTACTCCCCCTGTTATGTTTAGAAACCCAATCTTCGTGATTATTGCACTAGTTACTGCCAACTCAACTATTTTAATATTATATTTTCATAAGAAAACAACAAGCAAAAGTATTGAATCTTTGACGACTCAATTATTATTTATCTTTGATACTCTTGGCCTTGCCGCTTTCACAATGGATGGTGTAAATGCAGGTATGGCTGTTCATCACGGAATATTCCTTCCTGCCTTTCTAGGTGTTATGACAGGTGTAGGGGGAGGTATTATTCGTGATGTTCTCGCAAATGAACTCCCTCAGGTATGTATAAAACAGATCTATGCTTCCGCTTCAATCATTGGCGCCATCATTACATGTTTATTCATTAAATATGGGGAAACCAATGCTGCAGTTGTATTAGGCTTTATTATTGTTGTACTTATTAGAGTACTTGCAGCCCATTATCGATGGGATTTACCAACAATAGATTACTGTGGAGACAAAAACAAAAAATAGGTCTAATGACCTATTTTTTTTCATCTTCACCAATACCTGATTGAACATTTGTATACTTCATTAATGAATTAATTAATTGTGTACGATTACGTTTTGTCATTGGCACCTTATCTCCATTTGTAAGTTCTACATAATCAGGCCCAAATAAACGAATATAATCTCTGTTAATAGTATAACTTCTATGAATCTTGAAGAACTGTGTACCAAGTAATTCTTCCATTTTATTAAAAGAGACTGTTGAAGTAATTTCACCTTTATTTGTATAAAGTACTGTATTATGCTGGAATGCCATGACATAATAAATATCTTTTAAAGGAATCAAACATGTATGCTTGTTCTTATCATTCACTAAAATTGTTTTATCTGGCTCCATAAGCTTTTTAACCATATCCTTATAGTAATGATATGTACTAGATCCCATCTTATGAGGGAATAACTCTCCGTCTTCTAACTGTCCTAAACGATCTGGTGTATTTAAATAAACAATACGTCCTTCCTTTTCTTTTTCAATAGACCAGACGAGTGTACATCTTTGTTGTTCATGAATCATTTCTAATGAATTCATATCTGTCATAAGAAAAAAGCGACCGACAATAATACATGTGTTCTGCTGATTAAAAACGCATTGAAAATCAATATGTGTCAATTCACTTTTTAAACTATCATTCATTACAGAATATAAATAATTCATTAGCTCATTCTTGCTTGAATAATATTGACTTGGATCAGCACCACAATAAAAAACATCATTGTCTAGATAATGGCTTAAAAGGTTCACATCTTTATGCCAAAAAGCTTGAATAATTTCTCTACTTGTCTCAATTAAATCTTGTACCACTTTTTTTCTCATAATTATCACCACTTATAATTTACCAAAAATAATATTATAAGTCTCATGGTATGTATAAAAGGTTTTTTTATTGCACGAAAAGTATCTTTTTCTCTTTGATTTATTCAAATGGATAAATCATACCCCATTGTTTTCTGATTTTAGTAAGTATTTTCATGACATTACTTGTATTATCTAATGTTTTACTATATTTATTACTTACATAATCCTCCATATCTTCAATTTTGTAAAATAAAGCGGCTTTTGTTTCTCCATTTTTTATTTTCACTATGTCCATCAGAGGAACAAGTAATCACTGCCTGGTCTCCTCTAGGATAGTTATAGATTTCAATATATCCATTTTCACAGGCAATAAGACCACGTTTAGGCTGTTTTGCATGCATCATGAGAGAGATAACAGCCATTTACTTGAAATTATTTAATGCATTTATATTTTGATCTACTTCATCACAACCACCAAAAGATAAATCAACACGATTGACTGACCAGAGTGGTAATAGTTCAAGTCCAGCCCGAATACACGCCTGTTCTGCCGCAAACAAAGGTGTAACAACCTTGACATCTTTATGAGAATGACTTAAATATTCAACAAAATAGCCAATTGTTTCCCCACCTCCTAGACCAACAACCATATCATCATCAATAAGTTCTAAAGCGGTCTTAACACTTCTCTTCTTCACTTTCATCCATTTTCTATCTATGAAATTATCTTACGCAAACAATGCATCACTTAGATTTATTTTCGTTAAGAAAAGGGATGAAGAAAGTATTATTCTCCACCTCTTTCATACCTAATAAATCTTGTCCCTTGATAAGTCAATATGCCTTTTTCTCCTTCTGTTAGAGATAAATAGACATAATAATCAACAAGTAATCTTTTTATTCTGCCATCTTCTAATCCAAAACAGACATAATACTTATTTTCATTCAATTCTTTTGTAAGTATACTTGCCCCTATTATATGGACTAGTGCACGATTATTCTTGAACCAGCATATAATTGTATTGGCATCAGCCATACAGATCATACCTACTATAACAAGACAAACAAATACAACTCCCATAAACTGCCTCAATTCTAGTCTTCTTCATTTGATGTCTTAAAAAAGCTTTCTAAAAAAATAAATAAATATTCCATTCCTATCACCTCAATAGTAACTAGTATAGTGTTTAGATATGTAATTGTTATGGACTCTGTGTGTTTTTTATATGTATTTTTCATTAAGAAAAGGACTTCATTTGAAGTCCTTTCTAATTCTTAATACTCTTTCTTTCTCATCACAAGATAAATACCACTCAATGATACAAAGATAGAACTGAATACACTTGCAAGTGGTGTCAAATCACTAGTCTGCGGTTTCTTATTTGGCTTAGCTTCACTTGGTTTAGATTCGCTAGGCTTTGTTTCACCAGGTTTGTTTTCATCTGGCTTAGATGGCTTGTCCGGTGTAATGACTGGATCTTTGACCTTTTCTAATCCATCAATTGCATCTTTAAGATTCTTATAAGCTGCATCTACTTCAGATTGCTCAGGTTCTTCCTTATTTAAAACATCCTGAGCCTTCTTTAAAGCATCCTGAAGTTTATTCCAGCTTTCTTCTGTATAATCCTTCTGATTCTTATCAATAGAACCTACTAAATCCTCTAAATCCTTAGTATCAGCATCTTCCTTGATTACAGGAGTCTTCGCAATCAAATCCTTTAATAAAGCGTTATAAAGATTTGTCTTTGCTTCATTGATTTCATTTGCTGAAGCATCTCCCTTCTTTAATACAGCTTTTGCCTTTTCTAATGCAGTATCTAACTTTTCTAATGATTCCTTAGTATAAAGTGTACGATCCAATCCTTCTGCATGTTTAACAAGTGCTTCAAGTTCTTCTGCTCCAGTAGATGCTGGCACATAATGAATCTTGAATTCAGCTGCGCTGCCAAATCCACCCTTAGCTGCTAAGATATTAAATCTTACATACTTTGCATCAACTGCATCAAAGCTGATTAACTTACCTTCTGCATTTAATGGAAGTGTACCTTCTTTGACTTTCTTGAAAGTCTGCCCATCAGTACTTACTTCGATACTATACTGAGTCACTGTACCATTACCAGCATTACTACGTGGTAAATAATAAAGTCCATCTACCTTTTCAGTTGTACCCATAGTAATCATATACCAGTGTGGTAAAGAAGCACCATTCCATAATGTATGCCAGAATGTACCTGGGTTACCATCTAAAGCATTAGAAGCAGGCGTTTTTTCATTTGCAGTTTCCTGTGAAGAAGCAGTACCTGTCATCGTACCCTGATAGTAATATAAATCAGCCATATCCAATAATGCAAGTCGATCTAATGCACTCTGCAAATCTTTTGCATACGCATCAACCTGAGACTGCATACCTCTTGGTAAATCATATACAATATTGTTCTTAGCTGTTTCTAAAGCATCCAAAGAATCCTTTGTATAGATCTTAGTCAAATCAGTGTTAGGAATTTTTGCAAGAATAGCTTCAATTGCACTATAATCAGCCTTCTTATAAGTCACTGTCGCAATCAAATCTTTCATACGTTTTACAACATCCGCAATACGCGCAGCATCTGGATCAGCCTGACAAGTAAGAGCCTCTCCTTCTTTGATTAATGATCTTATTGCATCCTTCTTAGAAGCATCTACTTTCTTATCTGCTTCTAATGCATGTAAGATCAATAATGTGTTATCTAATTCACTCGTTGAAGCATAGTCCTTATTCTTTGCAAGCACAATATCATCAATATAACCCACAAAAGCATGTGTTTTACTTCCCACTCTTTCAAATGGAATCATTGTAGTTGCAATAAGTTTGTTACCTTCAACCTTTTCATCATCACCCTTACGGTCTACAAGCTTGCCATTAACATATAATTCAGCATACTTGCGATTACGTCCGTTATCTGGGTTCTTGATTTCAATTTCAACCCACTGTCCTACTGGAAGTGAATAATCAAAAGTAATATCAAAGTTTTCTCTTGAGATAGCTACTTTACCTGTACCCTTTTGAACACCTTTGATAGAACCATAACTTGATTCAAATAGGATCTGGTCTTTATCAATTGAAGATGAAGTACGTTTTACCTTGAATCTTAAGCTATTGTTTAATCCTACAGTTGTATGAAGCTTAGTTTCTACATATGAAGAGTCGCCCAATAAATGAACAGCCTTCTTATAATCAACATCTTCTACATCTGCATTCACACCCCTATATGAAGTGTTATTGTCGATGACTTCAAATACACCATCTTTGTCTTCTACATTATAGGCAAAGTTGGTACCAGGTGCATCTCCTAATAAGCTCGCTGCATTTTCTGCCTGACTCTGAGTTAATGATCCTTTACCCCAAAGCTTAGCACCAAATAATGCAGCAGATGCCTGAATACGATCATAAACATCATATTCAGTAATACCATTATTGAGGTAATCTGTCATATCATTCCATACTGCAAAAGAACCACCAAGCATCTGTTTATCACCAGCAGGAATATGCTTACCACCCACTTCATTGATTGGTAAGTTATATACTGTTGAATTATTCAAATAGTCGTAGTAGTACCCTGCATTTGGTACGATGTAATAGTTACCATCATTACAGTTAATAAGGTCAAAGCCTTCTTCGTACATCTTATCCATATTAGCCCAGCCGTAGTTCCATAAGTTCATTTCTACATTCTGCGCCTTTACAGTTACATTACCCTTAAGACTTGATAAACTTCCCCATAGACGTGCTTTACGTCCTGAGTTTTCTACATAATCAATCATATCGTTACAGAAGCGACGATATGCATTTGGATCCTTTGTATATTCATCCGCACCAATATGTACAGTTGTCTTAGAATCAAAGACTGGATCAGAACCATTCATATATTCACCAAAGATTTCCTGTACAAAAGCCACTGATTCATCATACTTAGTTACTAAGTTCAAATGGTCATTGTCACGACCATAAGTACCAGCACGTAAGTCAGGACGCACCTTAGTAAGAGCAAGAGAATGCGCTGGTGTATCAATTTCAGGAACAATATTTACCCCATACATTCTTGACTGTTTAATGAAATTTCTAAATGCCTTCTTAGTATAGAATACATCTGTACTTGTTAAATCAGCCTGGTTCTTACCACCCTTCTTGATATCAGATTCAAGACGGAATCCAGAATAAGCTGTCATAGGGTCCTTACCTGCATTAGAGTAGTTCTCTAGAGGAATGACATTATCATTTAAATGTACCTGGAAGTCATTCAACTTATACCAAGACATTTCCTTCATCAACATTGTTAGATTATCCATAGTAAATGTCTTACGTCCTACATCAAGAATAAAACCTCTAACAGAATAAAGTGGATAATCTCTTGTCACACCCTTAGGCATAGTGAGCTTATTAAGCTTTAAGATCTGTAAAATAGTACGTGTAGACCAGAAAGCACCTGTTTCTTGTTCAGCTTTTACTGATACAGTATCACCAATTTCTAAAATATAACCTTCCTTATCTAAGCCTAAGTTTTCTTTCTTATCTACAAGATCAAGAACGATATCTCCTGCTTTTGTTTCACCGCTTGTAACGATATCTAACTTAGATCCTGTGATTTCCTTTAAATCACTCTGGAATGTTTTTGCCATTTCATTCAATTTAGAATTGCGCACCACAATACGACCATTCTTATTAAAGTTGAATGTACCTGTATGACCTTTCCATTCTCTTAATTCTGGTAATACGATAGGGGCTGCATTATCTCCCTGTTCGACGTTATATTTACCAGGAATATTCACTGCAATTTCTTTAAATAAATAATCATTCTTATCTTTCTTATTTGTTGCTTTGAAAGATAAAGTAGCAGTTGTATCAACTAAAGGCTGATAGATAGTCAAATCATCACCAACAAGCTGTTCATAATCAGCACCATTGAATGTAATTGTATAATCTTCAGATTCTGGAAGAGTTACATTAACCTTCTTATCACCCTTCTTCACTTCTGCTACTGTAATAGAATCCATTATTTCATTCACATCAACTGTTGGTTCTCCACCATATACTTCCATTTCATAAACAGAAATATTATTCCAGTTAATGCCAGTATCTGGATCTAATGGATCCACTGCATCAATATACAAGCGTACATAACGTGCCTTCACCGCTTTATCTAAGACAATCTTCTGAGTCTTATTAGCAGGACGGCTGTTAAATACTTTTGCATCTGTCCACTTGTCTAGTTCAGTTGCATACTGGATTCTATACTTTGTCGCTTTTCTTGTTTCCCAAGTTAGGCGTACAGTCTTGACATCTAATACATCTTCAAGATCCACATAAATCCAATGAGGTGCATTCTTTACACCAGATGCCCAGCGTGATGTTCCCTTAGTATTACCATCAAACGCTTTACCTGCTGTAAATGAAGTACCACCTTCAACTGAAGAAGCCACTGCTGGCTTATTGAATGCAACGTTTTCTGTAGGGTTTTGAGGTGCTTTATCTGATGAATTCAATACTTCAAATTCACAGCATGATACACTGTCGTACCCTTCCATCTTTGTCACTTCAACTTTTACATAACGTGCTTTTTTAGCACTAGATAAGTATTCTACAGAAGTACGTTTCTTGTTACCTGTTCTTTTTACAATAGCTTCGCCCCAATTTGTATGATCATCTGAAGCATAGATATTATAAGAACCTGCATACACATCATTACTTTCCCAAACCATCTTTAACTGATTGAAAGACTCAGACTTACCTAGATCTACATAGAACCACTGCACTGGAGCGCCTTCTGTAGACCATCTTGTACTTTCATTACCATCTGTGAGGTTTTTCTTAGGGAGTGTAGGATACTCTGCACTTACTACAACATTCTTGTTTAACGCTAAATTGACATTCGTAGGTGTCTCAGTCTTTTCCTGAGTACCCATGACTTCAAATTCTGCCACTGAAATACTTGGATAAGCACCATCACGTAATTTTTCTACAGTTAATCTTACATAACGATACTGTACAGGTGTATCAAGTGTTACTACTTCATCTACGCCAAATCCTTCTGGTTTATCTGCTGAATTATGAATCAATGCATAAGATGAACCATTGAGTGATCCTTCAATCTTGAATTTACGTACTCTTTGAAGAGCATTGCCATCCTTAGGATTCTCAAAATGGATATTAAAAGATGAAATCGTAGACTGTGCACCTAAATCCACATCAATCCAATGGTTAGTCGCAGCATGTTCACCAAATTCAGTTGCCCAGCGTGACGACTTATCACCATCCACTGCTTTTTCAGCACCAAATCCAGAACATGCATAACTTGTTGTAACTTTCTTATTTAATGCAATATTTGTGATTGTATCTGCATGGACAAGAGTCATACTCCAGCTAGAAATAATCATACTCGCACTAAATAATGCAGCTACGACTTTCTTTAATCTTCCCACGATTTTCACTTTCCTTTCTGATTGATTGTCCTCCAATAAAAAAAGACCAAACACAAAAAGACATGATGCAGCGCATGCTTAAATGTGTCTGGTCTTGCCTACTTAAAGTAACAATCCATCTCATGTAAGAGTATAGTTCATTTAACCTCTTACATCAAGTTTTTCATAACAATTATTTTAGAAATTATTTTAGGTGTTTACCGCAATTCATCTCCCACCTATATTTCATATAAAGGTGAGGAGTTCTTGTTCACGGTGTGTTAAAAAAAAGGAGCACATCCCGACATATATGGGCAGAGGACACTCCTTCTAGGCTTATTAGAAACACAATCCAAACAATAATCAACTATCATTTATAGAATCTTAATATCTGATATTGATAATAGTCATCCTTATCTAGATAACCAACAGAAATACCTTTTCCATTATATGCTGTTTTACCACTACTTGATTTATCTTTTGCTTCTTTGAATAATGTATCAATCTCTGCATCCGTTGCTTTATTGTAGTTTGCTTTAATAAGTTTTTTTGTATATGTAAGTGCCTCGTCATGATACTTACTTGCCTTATCCACAAAAATTGGATAATAGAAATCAA
>NZ_DBPF01000073.1:375-4440 GCF_002299355.1 Catenibacterium sp. UBA627 | reverse complement strand
GCAACTGTTAAGAAAGACAGAATTTACAACAGACAGGCAAATGGTAACTATCAGATTGCATGTACTCGTTGGGGTCCAGACTATGCTGATCCAACTACTTACCTAAACTTATTCTTAACTGGTAACCAGAATAACTATGGTAAGTACAGCAATGCTAAAGTTGATTCATTAATGAAACAGGTTCAGGCTGAATCAGACTTAAATAAACGTTGGGACTTAATGACTCAGGTAGAAAAGACTGCACTTGATGATTTAGCTTATATTCCAGTATTCGAAAAGGGTGCTGCAGCATTAAAGGCTAAGAATGTAAAAGGAGTTGTTCATTCACCAGTTGGTGTTCCTTATACATTCAAATACGTAACTATTAAATAAGAGTAAACAGAACATAGTGAGAATAAACACATTATAGCTCTTGCTATAATGTGTTCTTCTTTTTCAAATGAAAGGTGTGATATTTATATGGATAAATCCATGATTAGGTATATCTTAAAGAGATTGTTGATTTCCGCAATTACTCTATTTGTTATACTTACAGTTCTGTTCATTATGACTCGTTGTATGCCAGGTTCTCCATTCAACTCAGAAAAGTTGAGTCCAGAACAGCAGAAAGTCATTATGGCAAAATATGGTCTTGATAAGCCAATTCTTGTACAGTATGGTACATACTTAAAGAATATGTTATCAGGCGACTTCGGTGTTTCTTATGTTTTATACAAAGATCAGAATGTTTCTGAATTAGTATTTGACGCAGCTAAGATTTCATTTGCATATGGTATTGCTGCATGTATCTTGGGTACATTAGTAGGTATGTTACTTGGTATCGTTGCTGCATTAAACAAGAACACTATTTGGGATACAATCGCAACTATTATTTCTATCTTAGGTGTATCTATTCCATCATTCGTATTCGCATTATTACTTGTTATCTTGTTCAGTAATGATCTTCGCATCTTACCAACAATGTATGATGATATGAATCCAATCTTCTCATCTATATTGCCAGTTATCGCTTTATCTATGAGCGTTATTGCCAACGTAGCACGTTTCACTCGTACAGAAATGATTTCTGTATTAAATAGTGAATATATGACTCTTGCAATGGCTAAAGGTTTAGATCGTAAGACATTAATCTTCAAGCATGCATTACGTAATGCCTTAATTCCAGTAATCACTATCTTAGGTCCAATCCTAGTTAACTTGATGACTGGTACAATGGTAGTAGAACAGATCTGTTCTGTACCAGGTTTAGGTAAACTATTAATTAATAGTATCCGTGCCAATGACTACAACATCATCGTTGCATGTTCATTCTTATATGCATTCATGTATATCATTATGATGTTAGTAATCGATGTATCTTATGGTATTATCGATCCACGTATCCGTTTAGGAAAGGGGGACAACTAAGATGGATGACAAGAAGTATGAATTTTTGCCAGATGATTTTGAGTTTATCGGTGATAAACAGAATATCAACATTGATGAAGTTGCTCCTGCAAGACCTGCTTGGAAAGATGTTGTTTACCGTTTTACTCAGAACAAAGGTGCAATCTTTGGTTTAGCTTGTATTATTATCATTGCTTTACTTGCTATCTTTGTACCAATGATTTCTCATTGGAAATATGATGCAATTGATACATCTATTGCAAATGTTCTTCCAAATGGTACTCATTTCTTCGGTACTGATAAATATGGCCGTGACTTGTTCGTAAGAACATGGCAGGGTACTCGTATTTCATTAATTATCGCATTAGTTGCAGTAGTTATTGATATCGTAGTTGGTATGACTTATGGTTTAATTTCTGGTTACTTTGGTGGTTTAGTTGACTCTATCCTTCAGAGAATTCAGGAAATCATCAACTCTATCCCAACGCTAGTAGTATTAACTATTCTTTTAACAGTATTAAAGCCTTCTTTATATACCGTTATTCTTGCATTAATCTTCACTGAATGGATTCCTATGTCTCGTATCACAAGAGCACAGGTATTAAAAATCAAGGAAGATGAATTCATTCTTGCTTCTAGAACATTAGGTGCAAGCAATATCTTTATCTTATTCAAGGAAATCTTACCAAACATCTTTGGTCAGTTAATCATCATGTCTATGATGACTATCCCAAATGCAATTTTCTATGAAGCATATCTAGCATTCGTTGGTTTAGGTTTAACTGTACCTCAGGCTTCACTTGGTACTTTGATTAACTCAGGTTTCGAAGTATTCACAGTATATCCAACTCAGATGACTATCCCAGCTATTATCCTTGCAGTATTAATGTTAGGATTCAACTTATTAGGTGATGGTTTAAGAGATGCACTTGATCCTACTATGAAGGAGATGTAATTATGGCTGACAGAGAAAGAATTTTAAAAATCAGAGACTTAAATATCTCCTTTAAGGTTGAAGGTAAGAAAGTGAATGCCATCCGTGGTGTTAACTTAGACCTTTATAAGGGAGAAACAATTGCGATTGTAGGTGAATCTGGTTCAGGTAAATCAGTTACTACAAAAGCTATCATGGGTATCTTAGCTAAGAATGGTAATATTGAAAGTGGTTCAATCGACTATACTTGGCATGATCCAGATACTGATGAAAAACATACAGTAGATATTACTAAGATGACAGAAAAGGAAATCCAGAAGGAAATCCGTGGTCGTAAGATTGCGATGGTTTTCCAGGATCCGATGACTTCTCTAGACCCAACAATGACAATTGGTAAACAGATCATGGAACCAATGATGTATCATTATGGAACATCTAAAGAAGACGCATATAAAAAGGCTGTTGAACTTCTTGAAGAAGTAGGAATCACTAACGCAGAAAAACGTATGAAGAATTATCCTCATCAGTTATCTGGTGGTATGAGACAGCGTGTTGTTATCGCAATCGCTTTATCATGTGATCCATATGTATTAATCTGTGACGAACCTACAACAGCCCTAGATGTAACTATCCAGGCTAAGATCCTTGAATTAATTCAGGACTTACAAAAGAAAAAAGATATTTCAGTTATTTATATCACACATGACTTAGGTGTAGTTGCTAAGGTAGCTGACTTCGTAAACGTTATGTATGCAGGTAAGATTGTAGAAACAGGTTCTATTGAAGATATCTTCTACAGACCTTTACATCCATATACTTGGGGTCTTTTATCAGCAATGCCGGATTTAAATACTGATGATCCAGAATTATATACAATTCCTGGTTCACCACCAAACGTTACAAAAGAAATCAAAGGTGATGCATTCGCACCACGTAATAAATATGCATTAAATATCGATAAGAGAATTGAACCACCTATGTTCAAAGTAGAAGGTTCTACAACTCATAAGGTAGCCAGCTGGTTAATGCATCCAAATGCGCCAAAGGTAGAAATGCCTGAAGCATTAAGAAAGAGAATCGATAACATGATGAAAGAAGGTGTACCAAGTAATGGACAAGAATAGTCAGACTCCAATTCTTGAAGTCAAGAATTTAAAACAGTATTTCTATCCAACTAGAAAGTTTACTGTAAAAGCCGTTGATGGTATTTCATTCAAAATCATGCCAGGTGAAACATATGGTTTAGTAGGTGAATCTGGTTCAGGTAAATCTACTACTGGTCGTGCCATTATTAGATTATATGATCCAACTGATGGTCAGATCATCTTCGAAGGTGAAGATATCACTGGTAAGATGTCTAAGAAAGCTCTTAAGACATTACGTACTAAGATGGCTATGATTTTCCAGGATCCAATGGCTTGTTTAAACCCTCGTAAGAAGGTTATTGATATTATTGCTCAGGGTCTTGATATTCATCATGATTATAAAGATGAAAAAGAAAGAGAAGAAAAGGTTTATAAGATTCTTGAAATGGTAGGTTTATCAAAAGAACATGCGAACCGTTTCCCACACCAGTTCTCTGGTGGTCAGAGACAGCGTATTGGTATCGCAAGAGCCTTAATTATGAACCCTGATTTAATCATTGCCGATGAAGCAATCTCAGCCCTAGACGTATCTATTCAGGCACAGGTTGTAAACCTAATGAAGAAGATGCAGAAAGAAACAGGTGCTGCTTACTTATTCAT
>NZ_DBPF01000073.1:0-297 GCF_002299355.1 Catenibacterium sp. UBA627 | reverse complement strand
TTAGTAGAAACAGGAACTGCAGATGAAATCTTTAGTAATCCTCTCCATCCATATACAAGATCATTATTATCTGCCATCCCTCATTCTAACCCAAGAGTAGAAAAGGTAAGAAAATCATTCTCTTATGATTATGAAACAAGCGGTCTTGATTATAATGCTGGTACTCAGCATCAGATTACTGAAACACACTTTGTATTAGGTACTGATGAAGATGTTGTACAGTTCAAGAAAGACGCAGCAAACTTCAAATTATAACATTTAAAGACTATGACACTTATGTGTGATAGTCTTTTTTTA
>NZ_DBPF01000079.1:0-18176 GCF_002299355.1 Catenibacterium sp. UBA627 | reverse complement strand
CAATCGTCATTTCATAACAGATTGGAATTATTCTGGTTATGCCCAGGTGAACAATAAAGGAACTTACTATAAAGTAGTGAATGGTAAACGTGTTTAGAAGAGTGCTTAGGCACTCAATGGTATTAAGTTAAGCGACTAAATACCAAAAACCTCTTTGATTTTAAAATCAGAGAGGCTTTTTTATTTTTCACCAAGTTTAAGAAAAATATTGCTACTAGATTATCAAATTTAGCTTAACATCAGATTTTCTAATTCTTAAGAAACTGGAAAAGTATACATTCAAGATAAAGGAAATGGCATCTGTGATTCTTAGAACGATTGTGGATACAGAAATCTTCAATATCTAAATTGTATGAGCTATGCCCATTTCAATTCAGGAAGCATATTACGAGTATTGTTATGGGATTTTTTTGAATAAGTTAACCTCAAGCAAAAATTTACTTAAAAAGAGCGATTAAATATAAAAATAAGTAAAAAAGTCCTCCAGGTGTATGAATACCTGGAGGACATTTTTGTTAGTCTTTATAGAAAACTGAAGTAGTTTCTTATAAGTTTAATAATTCTTTTGTATCTCTAGCAATAACTAATTCTTCATCAGTTGGTACTACAAATACCTTGATCTTAGATTCAGGTGCAGAAATTAATCTTTCGCCATGACCTTCTACATTAGCCTTATCATCCAATACGATGCCTAATGCTTCTTTTACTAGATCAATAATTGCTTCTCTTGCGATAAAGCTGTTTTCACCAATACCAGCTGTGAATGAAATTGCATCAACATGTCCAAGTTCTACAAAATAAGAACCAATATAATCAGCAACACGTTTTCTAAACATGTTAAAAGCTAATTCGGCTCTTTGGTTACCAGCATCTTTTGCATCAATGATATCTCTCATATCACCAGATACACCAGATACACCTAATAAACCAGATTCCTTATTTAACATCTTGAATACAGTTTTCATATCATATCCAAGATTTTCAATTAAGTGGTCTACAACTGATGCATCAATATCACCAGAACGAGTTGCCATCATGACACCAGCAAGAGGTGTAAGACCCATAGAAGTATCAATAGACTTACCGTCTTTTACAGCACAAAGTGAAGCACCAGCACCTAAATGACATACAATGATATTAGCATGTTCAGGATTACCTAATAATTCCTGAGTACGCTTTGAAACATAGTAATGAGAAGTACCATGTGCACCATATTTTCTAATCTTGTTTTCTTCATAGAACTTATATGGGATAGGGTAAACTGCATTTTCAGGCTTAATAGAGTGATGGAATGCTGTATCAAATACTACAACAGCACCTGCAGTAGGAATAGCTTCCTTAAATGCATTGATACCGATAATATGTGCAGGGTTATGAAGTGGTGCAAGTGGTGATAATTCATCAATCTTAGCGATTACATCATCATCTACAACACAAGAACTATCGAAATAAGGACCACCCTGTACGACACGATGACCAATACCTTTGATTTCATCTAAATGTTCAACAATCTTCTTTTCAATTAATGTATCAAGTAATACTTGTACAGCTTCCTTGTGGGTAGGAACTGCAAAGATCTTCTTGTCTTTAGTACCATTGTACTTGATAGTGAATATTGAATCCTCCATACCGATTCTTTCAATAATACCAGAAGTGATAACACTTTCAGTATCCATTTCAAATAACTGGAATTTCAATGAAGAACTTCCACAGTTAACTGCTAAAACTTTTGACATGCTTATATCCTCCTAAACACCCCTATTATAAACAGAAACCCCTAACATTTCTACTATAAATTTAGATTACGTGACAAAAAGAATATTCTGTAATATAATTATTACTGCCAGGGGCGCATTTATTGCTGAGATAGGTGAAAGCCTTGACCCTTAGCATCTGATCTGGGTAATACCAGCGTAGAGAGGCCGCACTTTTTTAATGACTTCTTTGCGTCATTTTAGTCATTGGAAAGGGGAGATTATAAAATGAATAAGAAGACATTATCCACTAGAGCAATTGCTTATGTTGCGTTATTTATTGCTATGCAGTTAGTTCTAGAAGTACTATTTAAGGTGATTCCAGGACAGCCACAGGGTGGTTCTATTACTTTAAGTTTATTACCAATCGTACTTGCAAGTTATTTAATGGGTGCACAATATGGAATTATTGTCGGTGTTGGTGCCACTGCTATGCAGTTTGTATTAGGTCTTGCTTCATATTATGGACCTTGGTCTGTTGTATTAGACTATCTTGTACCATTATCAGCACTTGGTATTGCAGGTTTTATTCCTAATTTTAAATTAGGCAAGATTGAAGTTTATACAGGTATTTTTGTAGGAATGATCCTTAAGTTCATCTCACATTTATTATCTGGTGCTGTATTATTTGTAAGTTATGCACCTAAGAACATGAATCCTTGGGTTTATTCATTCTTATACAACATTGGTTATAATGTAGGTACACTTATTTTAACTTATGTAGTGTTTGCACTTATTTATCCAAAACTTCAGAAAGCATTTAAGGCTATTTAACAGTGGGAAACCACTGTTATTTTTTATTTTGAACAGAAAACGATAACTTAAAAAGGCTTTATTTAGGAAAAAACAGGTGAGGTTTATGTACATTTCACCTGTTTTTTGCTATTATATTCGATAGGTTGAAAGAGGTTTGATTATGAAGAATTCATTAGTGGGGCAGGATGTGCTCATCCATTGCTATAAACATGACGGTAAGCCACATCGTACGTGGTCACGCTGTAAAATATTAGAAGAAACAGATCGCCATTTTATCGGTATAAATAATAATACATTAGTTACAGAATCAGATGGTCGTTCCTGGGTCACTAAAGAACCAGCTATCTGTTATTTTCCTAAGGATAGATGGTATAATGTAATTTGTATGATCCGTAGTGATGGTATCTATTATTATTGTAATATTGCCTCTCCTATATTATATGATGGAGAAGCACTTAAGTATATTGATTATGACCTTGATTTAAAGGTATGGCCTGGCTATCGTTATAAAGTACTAGATGAAGGTGAATATGCGGCTCATCGTATTAAATATCAATATTCAGATGAATTAGATGAGATATTCCATGAACAGCTCAATCGTTTGATTGTGATGACGATGAATGCATCTGGTCCTTTTCGTGCAGGATTTGCCCAGGAGTGGTATAATAAGTATCAGCAGATGATGAAAAATAGAGGAACTAAAAATGATAAACTTAAAAAATGAAGCTGAAATGATTGCTTTTGGTAAACGTATAGGAGAAACAATCTTTCCCCATTCTATTATCACATTAACAGGGGATCTAGGGTCTGGTAAGACTACATTCACAAAAGGAATTGGACAGGGACTTGAAATCAAGAAGATCATCAATTCTCCTACTTTTACTATTGTGAAGGTTTATTCTGGACGTATGACCCTTTATCATTTTGATGCATATCGCCTAGAAGGGGCAGATGATGATTTGGGATTTGAAGAGATGTTTGAAGATGATGGCTTATGTGTGATTGAATGGCCACAGTTTATTGAAGACATTATTCCAGAAGAAAGATTAGAAATAGAAATAATAAAGAATGAAGATGAAACACGTTCTTTAAAGCTTCATCCTATTGGTGAAAAGTATGAGAACTATGTGAGGGAGGTTACACATGATTAGTTTAGTGATGGATACATCAAATAGTTATTTAGCTGTAGGCTTATTTAAGGATAATATGTGTCTAGAAGCCTTCCAGGAAAAAGGTTCTAGAAGACAATCAGAAAAAGCAATTCCTTCATTAAAGGAAGTACTTGATCGTCATCATATTGCATTAAAGGATGTGAATGAGATGATTATTACATCAGGACCTGGCTCTTATACAGGTGTCAGAGTTGCAATGACTATCGCAAAGACACTTGCTGCAGTGTCTGATGTAAGAATTAAATCTGTGAGTTCGTTAGCCGCTTATGCAGGTATGAATCAGGCACTAAGTGTTATTGATGCAAGAGGACACAAGGTCTTTGTTGGTGTTTATGAAAATGGTCTTCCTTTAATTAAGGAACAGGTCATGACTTTAGAAGATTTTACCCAATTACGTGCTGAATATGAAGACTTTGAACTTGTAGGTGAAGTAGGCTGTCTTGGGTTAGATGAAAAAGAATGTGATCTTTGTGCTAATATTTATGCATTAGCTCAGATGGCTGATCCAATCAAGAATGTTGATCTATTAGTACCAACTTATATTAAAGATGTTGAGGCTAAAAAAGCATGTTATTAAGAGAAATGCAGGAAGATGATCTTGATGAGATTGAAAGACTAGAAGGGTTATTATTTACCCCTGCCTGGTCTAAAGAAGATTTTCTTCATGAACTAAAAACAAATGATTATGCCCATTACTATGTTCTTGTAGATGACAAAATTGTTGGTTATGCAGGATTCTGGTATGCTTATGAAAACTGTGAACTAACTACAATTGGTATTGATCCAAATTATCAAGGAAAAGGCTTTTCTAAGTTATTGATGGATTATGGATTAAAAGAAGGACATAATAAGGGGTGTATTAATTATAGTTTAGAAGTGCGTGTATCAAATGAACGTGCGATTTGTTTATATAAGAAGTATGGCTATGAGATATGTGCTATACGTAAAGATTATTATGCAGACCATGAGGACGCTTATCTCATGGTAAGAAAGGAGGAAAAATAATGGCTGTTATTCTAGCTATTGAATCAAGCTGTGATGAAATGAGTGTTGCAATCTTAAAGGATGGAAAAGATTTATTAAGTCATGTTGTTGCATCACAGATTGATATCCATAAACAATATGGTGGGGTTGTTCCTGAAATTGCCAGCCGTAAACATGTTGAATGTGTCAGCACTGTTTTAAAGGAAGCATTAAGACAGGCAGAAATCTCTTTAGAGGAGATTGATGCAATTGCAGTCACAAAAGGACCAGGACTTGTAGGTTCTTTGCATGTTGGTATGCAGGAAGCCAAGACATTGGCTATTTATTTAAACAAACCACTTATTGGTGTACATCATATTGCGGGGCATATTTATGCTAATGAACTAGTGAATGATATTGAATATCCTGCAATGGCTCTTGTTGTTTCAGGAGGACATACAGAACTTGTTTATATGAAAAAGGAATTCTCTTTTGAAGTCATTGGTACAACATTTGATGATGCAATTGGTGAAGCCTATGACAAGGTAGGACGTGTTCTACATCTTCCATATCCTGGAGGACCTGTTTTAGATAAAATGGCGCATGAGGGAACTCATAGCTATACACTTCCAAAACCACTTGATGATGGAAGCTATAACTTCAGCTTCAGTGGCTTAAAGAGCGCTGTCATCAACTTAAAGCATAATGCAGACCAAAGAGGAGAGGAAATCAATGGCAATGACTTAGCCTGCTCATTCCAGGATGTGGCTATGGATACGATTGCTTCTAAAGCCCTAGCTGCTGCTCATGATCTTGATGTAAAGCAGATTATTGTAGCAGGTGGTGTGAGTGCGAACAAAGGTCTCAGAGAAAAAATGAGTACAAGTGATATTCCTGTTATTTTTCCACCAATGAAGTATTGTACAGATAATGCAGCAATGATTGCATCTGCTGCAAGTATCATGTATAAATACAATATGTTTGCCCCTTTGGACTTGTCTGTTAAGCCAGATTATGACTTAGAGGCGGAAAGTGTAGGAGACAACTATGAGTAATGAAAAGAAACAGAAAATTTCACGTGCGACGATGACACGTTTTCCTGTTTATTTGAAGGCTTTAAGAGTTATGGGACATAAAGGCAAAGAGAACTTCTTATCGAGTGAACTTGCGGAAGTTACTCATATCCAGGATACGACTATCCGTCGTGACTTTGGCTTTTTGCCTCAGAAGAATACACTGGGCAAACGAGGTTATGGTTATGATACAAAAGAGATGATTGAAACACTCAGTGACTTTTTAGGTTTAGGACTTGATGAACCAATTATTTTGATTGGTGTAGGTAACTTGGGATCAGCTATTTTGAAATATAACCGCTGGAAATACACAGTTGGACAGATTGTCTGTGCTTATGATAAGGATGCTAATATTGAAGGCGAACGTTTTGGTGTCAAGATTCATAAGAGTGATGATTTGGAAAAAACATTCCCTAAGGACTGTAAGATTGCGATTCTTGCGATTTCTGATAATGTTCAGGAAATGGTGGATCGTTTAGTGGCATTAGGGATTAAAGGCATTGTAGACTTCACCCACTCTCATTTTATTGTGCCTCAGGGAGTAGAGGTACAGAATGTGGATGTCGTTGTAGCAATACAAGAATTAGAATTAAAGATGAAATCAAATACAAAGGAGTAAGAAGGATGTTTGAATTTATGACAGTAAGAGAACTTTATGAAATCTGTCGTGCAGATAATGCTGTAGAAACAGATAACGTAGAGTATGTTGAATTAGAAGGATGGGTAAGAACAAATAGAGATAGTGGTAAACTAGGATTCATCGCATTAAATGATGGTTCTTATTTTAGAAATTGTCAGGTTGTTTATTTAGAAGAAAAATTAAAGAACTTTGATGAAGTTTCACATATCGCAACTGGTTCAGCTATTCATGTATTAGGTAAGTTAAAATTAACACCTGATGCAAAGCAGCCATTTGAAGTAGAAGCCACTGAAATTATTCTTGAAGGTGACTGTGATAGTGATTACCCATTACAGAAGAAGAGACACTCTTTTGAATTTATGAGAGAAATCCCTCATTTAAGACCAAGAGCAAATTCATTCTATGCCATCTTCAGATTAAGATCTGTATTATCTATGGCTATTCATGAATTCTTCCAGGATCAGGGATTCGTCTATGTACATACACCAATCATCACATCTAATGATGGTGAAGGTGCTGGAGAAATGTTTAGAGTAACAACTATTGATGATACTGATTTCTCTAAGGATTTCTTTGAAAAAGAAGCCTACTTAACAGTAACAGGACAGTTACATGTAGAAGCATTCGCTATGGCATTTAGAGATGTTTATACTTTTGGACCAGCATTCAGAGCTGAAAACTCAAATACATCAAGACATGCGAGTGAATTCTGGATGGTAGAACCAGAAATCGCATTTGCAGACCTCGAAGATGATATGTGTTTAATTGAAGAAATGGTTAAATACTGTATTCAGTACTGCCTAGATAATGCTCCAGAAGAAATGAAATTCTTTGAACAGATGGTTGACCATGACTGTATCAACCGTATCACAAAGGTTAGAGATTCTCACTTTGCACGTATGACTTATACAGAAGCTATTGATCATTTATTAAAGGCTGATGTGAAGTTTGATAACAAGGTTGAATGGGGTATTGATTTAAATGCTGAACATGAACGTTATATCTGTGAAGAAGTTGTAGGTGGTCCTGTATTCTTAACAGATTATCCAAAAGAAATCAAAGCATTCTATATGCGTTTAAATGATGACAACAAGACAGTTGCAGCATGTGACTTATTAGTACCTGGCATCGGTGAATTAGTTGGTGGTTCACAGAGAGAAGAACGTTATGACGTTCTTGAAAAGCTAATGGATGAAAAGGGCATGAATAAAGAGACACTACAGTGGTATATGGATTTACGCCGCTTTGGTGGATGTAAGCATGCTGGATTCGGTTTAGGTTTTGACCGTTTCTTAATGTATTTAACTGGTATGGCTAACATTAGAGATGTAGAACCATTCCCACGTACACCACGTAACTTGAAATTCTAAAAGACCACATATGTGGTCTTTTTTCTTAAAGGAAGTAATATTATGGATGAATTTAATGGCATCAATACTTTTTTTAATATGATTTACCATAATGACCGTGCTTTTTCTCGTGCTTTATTGAATTATCAGTCTTTTAATGATTATCGACAGTGGTTAAGAAATCATCACATAGAATTTAAAGAACTTGATATGATTGATGAGTATTCATTCAGTATGATTTGTCCTGATATGACAATTAAAGATGTATCCATGCTGACACATACCAATTTACAAGAAGGTTTACAACGTATTCGTTCTTTCTTTAAAGATAAGACTTTCTTGTTTCTTATTCCTGGTACAAATAAAGAAATTGAAAACTATTCTTTTACAGGAGTGGATTATATCTTTACAATAAGCAAACCTTTTAAGCAGGAAGACTTGTCTTTCTTAGACCCATTTCCTGGACTACTTGAAGCTTTATTTTATGCAGATGAATGGCCTGGAGGACTCATATTTAATTCTAAACATGCAGCCTTTTACCCATTGCATAGTAATTCCCAGTCAAAGGCATTACAGAAAAAGATTGATGAGAAGACAATGTTTAATAAAGAAGGACATTCTTCTTTTATTTACCATCTATCTGATTTACATCTAGGACCTAAAAAGAAACTTAAGGCAGTTTCTAATCTCTTAGATTCTATGGATGAATGTGATCAATATGCACATAGTCCTCATAGTAAACAGGTCTTTATTACAGGTGATCTCATGAATTCTCCTAATACAAAGAATATGTATCAGGCCAATAGCTTTATGACAATGATTAGAAAGAGATATAAGGCAGATATCACTTTTGTGTTAGGTAACCATGATATGATAGTAAAAGGCTTAAGTATTGGTGGAAGACAACGTACAAAAGTCATAGCCTATTTACTAGGTGAAAAGATCAAGGTTATAGAAAAAGATAAGATTATACTTGTAAAGATAGATTCTAATGCTGGTGGTAACTTAGCTAGAGGAATGATCACAAGAAGACAATTAGACCAAATAGACTCAGAACTTGCAGGAATAGAAAATCTAGAAGATTATACGATTGTGGTCTTACTACACCATCATGTATTTAAAGTCTCTAAGTCGGACTTCTTAAAAATACGATGGCGTGAAAAATCTATATTTGGAAGTATATTGGATAAATCTAAAGCACTTGTAGATGCTAATATGTTTGCAACATGGCTTCAACAACGTCATATTAAATATGTCCTTCATGGTCATAAGCATGTCCCTTATTTCATGAATAAAAATGGTACATACTATATCTCAGCAGGAAGTGCAACAGGTGGTTTAAAAGAAAGTGAAAGTCATTATTATTCTTATAATGTATTACGATATGATTATATGGATAAGAAGATGAAAACATGTCTGATTTTCTATGATGATAACAAGAAAGCAGAAAGGAAACGTGTTGAAGTATATTTAATGGAGGAAGATAAATGAAATTAGTTGATAAAATGAAAGATGAACGCTTAGGGATTGCGATTTTATATAATTTCTCTAAGGGATATGAAAAACCAGTTCCTATGGAACTATATGATATTGTATTACCTTTTATCTATCATGATGCATTTAGAAAAGAAATTCTCAAGCATGATACATTAAAAGATGTCATTGAAGCATCTATTGAAGCAGATCCACACTTTAAAGAAGTGATTCTTGAAGCAATTAATGATGATGAAGGCATTACCTCTAAAGCATTAGGGATGGCCATGATGGGTGGAATGCTGACTTATGAGATGATTGATGGAAAAGTTTGCGGTAAATTACATGAAGCTGAAGTTTTAGACTTTAACGAATGTATTATTTTTGGTAAGATGATGCAGGACCATACAAAAGAAGAAATTCTTGGTTTGTTACATCAGGAACTTCGTATTGTCTTCTTGCAGGTAGAAACATTAGGGAAGGATGTTAACACACATATCTTTGATGATCTTGGAAGAGTGACTTATCATGAAAATGTAGACCAGTTAGATGTTATTTCTCTTTGTAAGGATGCAGATATCGTTATTACAAATAAGAATCTGTTTAGAAAAGTAGAAATTGACCGCTGTCCATATCTTAAGATGATTGCGGTAACAGCCACTGGCACAAACAATGTAGATTTAGATTATGCAAAAGAAAAGGGAATCCGAGTAGCCAACGTAAAAGGATATTCTACTGAAGCTGTTGCTCAGCTTACTCTTGCATTATGTCTAGAACTTATTGAACATACATCACGCTATGATAGTTATGTAAAATCACAGCAATATGAAAAGGATAAGGTCTTCTCATTCTTTGGTTATCCATTCCATGAACTATCTACTATGACTTGGGGAATTGTTGGTCTAGGCGCAATCGGTCAGCGCGTTGCACGTATTGCGGAAGCATTAGGATGTCAGGTGCAGTATTATTCTACAACTGGACATCATCAGGATGAACACTTCAAGCAGGTGGATTTTGATACATTACTTAAAACAAGTGACATTATTTCTATTCATTCACCTCTTACAAAAGAGACAGAACATTTATTTGATGCAGAAGCTTTCAAGAAGATGAAAGATACAGCCTACCTCATCAATGTAGGACGAGGTCCTATTATCGATGAAGAAGCACTAAGTGATGCATTAAATAATAACCTTATTGCAGGAGCAGGTTTAGATGTATTTGAAAAAGAACCACTTCCTTCAACAAGCCCTTTATATAGTGTTGATCCTCAAAAGGTCGTTTTCACACCACATGTTGCATGGGGTTCAGTAGAAGCAAGACATCGTTTGATTTTTGAAGTACGTGAAAACATTATCGCTTTTATTAAAGGCGAGGACCGTAATAACTGTTAAAAAGGAAAAGGAGGAGCCTATAAGAAGGCAAGTGTACGGTCAGAGATGATCGGAATTAACGTCTGTGGACTAGCGATAGGTTGAAACAGAAACATTTGTTTATTGTAGCATTTAAAAAAATGATTCAAATTATTATTGTATGTATTTTAGTATTACTTGGTATTTACTGTTTTAAGGTTTATCCATTAGAAAGAAGAAATACCAAAAAGCTCGCATTTAGTGCTTTGATTATTATCATCACATTGATTCTAAAGAGACTTACTATTATGGTACCGTTATTTGGTGCTGAAAGCTTAAAGATTGGTTTTGAATATATTCCAGTTATGTTGGCAGGTATTATTCTTTCACCTAGCTATGCTTATCTCATTGGTTTAATTACTGATTTACTTGGTTTAGTGATTTCTCCAACAGGATTCCCATTCTTTGGATTTACACTCAATCAGGTATTGATTGGTTTGATTCCATCACTTATTGCTGTAAAAGTAAAGAATGTAGATGGAAAACGATTTGGTAAAGTTGTATGTCTCATGATTGCATTATTTGGTGGAGCAGGATCGCTTTTTGTTGCTTTACAAAAAACAATCTCTATTGGTAAAGTCACTTATACATTAACATCTTTGCAAAAAGGTGTTATGATTGGACTCTGCCTTATTGCCTCTATAGGTTTTATTCTTTTTATGTTGAAACGCACAAAGAATATGAAAGACAATGATGTGTCATTATTTGGTACTTGGCTATTAAGTGTTATTTTAGTAGAACTTGCAATTACATTCTGCTTAACACCTTTCTGGCTACAGATTATGTATGGCATTCCATTTGTGGTATCTGTAAGTATTCGAGTGATTAAGGCATGCTTTATTATCCCATTAGAAATCATTATTGGATTCCCATTATTGAAACAGATGGATAAATTATATAAATAGGAGTAAGGATATGGAATACCAGGTCACTGTAGACCAGTTTACTGGGCCGCTCGATCTCTTGCTTCATCTAATAAAAGAACATGATATGGATCTTCTTGATCTTGATGTAGCGGCGGTATGTGACCAGTATCTCGCTTATATTCAAACTATGGATCCTTCTCTCTTAGAAGCTGTCTCTGAATATTTAGTCATGGCAGCCTGGCTTATTGAAATGAAAAGTAAATTACTTCTTCCTAAGCCAGAAATAGATGAAGAAGATGATTATGAAGCAGAAAGAAAGAGAATGATTGAAAGACTGATTGAAAAGAACCGCATTAATGGTATCTTAGAAGCTTTTGAAGCCTCTTATGATAAACGTCAGACAATGCATTCTAAAATACCTTCAGCATTAGAAGAATATCTTCCTAGTGGTGAAGAAACTATTCCTGAGGGAATGGAAGTTTATGATTTGATCAAGGCGATGCAGAGAGTAATGCAAAGACGTGCTCTATTGCATCCTCTTGAATCTAAAATTGCACGTGTAGAAATATCTATTGATGAAAGAACAGAACAGATCAGAAGTTATTTCTTGCGTCATAAAGGTAAAACTGTTGATTTTGAAGACTTGTTTGATGAAGGAGACCGCTATTTTGCGATAGTGACATTCCTTTCTATTCTTGTCTTAGTGAAAAACAGTGAGTTATTGATTGCTCAAAGTGGTAATTTTGAAAAGATTTATTTGAAAGGAACAGACTATGGACAATAATGAGTATTTATCAGTCATAGAAGGTATGCTTTATATCTATGGTGATGAAGGCATTACAATTAAAGATATTGCGGATACATTAGAAATCACTAAGAAGGAAGCTTACGAACTGATGGATGAATTACTCTCTCTTTATGCTTCTAAAACAGTTAAGGGTGTAGATATATGTGATTTTGGTGGGACTTATAAGATGGTGACATTATCACAGCATGATGTCTATTATAAGAAGATGATGACTACAAGTGGTAGAAAACTATCTAAGTCTGCGTTAGAAACATTGGCTATTGTTGCTTATTATCAGCCTGTTACTAGAATTCGTATTGAAGAAATACGTGGTGTAGGCTGTGAATCAATGATTCGTAAGCTTTTAGCACAAGCCCTTATTAAGGAAGTAGGTCGTGAGGATTCACCAGGGAAACCTGTTTTATATGGCGTCACTGATGAATTCATGGATGCTTTTAACTTAAAAAGCTTGGATGAATTACCAGAACTTAAAGAAATTGAATCTGAATTTGATGAAGAAGATATCTTCAATACAAAATATCAGGAAAAGGTAGAAGAAAAGCCAGAAACGAATTAGTTTCTGACTTTTTTTATGACTGACATTCTTTTAATAGTTTTAAACGACGTTTATAATATTCAATCTTTTCTTTAACCTGTTTCTTTACAGCCACAGAAGTTGATTCTGCAAGAGAAATGGTACCAAGCATGATCATCAGTGTCACGATTGGCATTCCAAATAAGAATAACTTAGAATGACTAATAAAGAAAAGGATTCCTAATACGACAATACTTATTAATGCATATCTTAATGTACGCATACCTAAGCAGTAGCTATATATTTCTGCTCTCACATTTTCGTAGGAGTTCTCCAAGAAAGTAATAACTTCCTCACAGCTTTCTACATCAAGTGAAGCATCATCAATATTTGTTTCTATTTCAATGTGAAATGCCATAGTTCTACCTCCAATTCTCTATCATTATATCATTGAATTATAAAAAGAAAAGACATATACTTAAGAATGATTTTATGTTATAGTGATAAACACACAGAAATGAGGGAAATACAGTGCATATTTGGGGACATTTTAAAACAATTACAAGACATAAGATATTGGTAGGCAAGCTATGCTTTAAAGTACATTTATATAAGCAGGGCTTATTACATGACTTATCTAAATATTCTCCAAGTGAATTTATTACAGGTATTAAGTATTATAAGGGAACATATTCTCCTAATAGCGCTGAAAGAAATGAGAAAGGCTACTCAACAGCCTGGCTTCATCATAAAGGCCGTAATAAGCATCATTGGGAATACTGGGTGGATTTTACAAGAAAGGGTCAGGTTCCTGCTAAAATGCCTTATAATTATGTGCTAGAGATGTTCTGTGATAGAGTTGCAGCAAGCAAGATTTATGAAGGAAAGAATTATACAGATGCCTTTCCTTTACAATACTATGAATTAGGACAATATTCTTATATATTACATCCTGAAACACGTGCCTTAATTCGTTTCATGCTTGTTTATTTAAAAGATCATGGACTAGATGATACAATTAAAATGCTAAATAGACATCATGATTATGATGAATATTTTGTTGAATTTAAGGACGATTTCATGTAGATTAGTTAATGGAAAAGAAAGGGTGGAACAATGGAAGAAAGGTTACAAAAAGTGATTGCACAGAGTGGTTATACTTCACGTCGTAAAGCAGAAGAACTCATCCAGCAAGGTAAAGTGACAGTGAATGGTGAAGTCGTAACAGTACTTGGTACTAAGGTCACTAAGAAAGATACAATCTGTGTCAATGGAAAACTTATTAATAAAGAAGATAAAGTATATTATTTATTCTATAAACCAGAAAAATGCGTGTGTACTATGAGTGATGAACATGATCGTACATGTGTAGCTGATTATTTTGCAGATAGTAATGAAAGAGTTTATCCAGTAGGAAGACTTGACTATGATACAACAGGTGCTTTATTTATGACAAATGATGGTGAATTTGCGAACCTTATTATGCATCCATCTAGTCACTTAGAAAAAGTCTATGAAGTATCTGTTAAGGGATTACTTACCAAGGCTGAAAAGAACCAGCTAGAAAAAGGTATCTATCTAGAAGGTGTTAAAACATTACCTTGTGAAATTGCGATTACTGGAAATGATGAAGAACATGGTACGACTATGTTGTTGATTCGTTTAGTAGAAGGTAAGAACAGACAAATCAAGAAGATGTTTGAAGAAGTAGGACATCCTGTAAAGCGTTTAAGAAGAATCATGATTGGTCCAATTGACTTAAAGGGATTAACTCCTGGTACTTATCGTCGTTTAAAACCACATGAAGTAAATGTATTACGTACAATGGCTTTAAAAAAGAAAAACGCAAACAAAAAATAAAAGAGGATGCATCGCATCCTCTTGCTTTATTATTCAGCTTCAATTACGCCAACTGGGCAGCCATCGATAGCATCCTGAACAGCTGGATCTTCAGTTTCTTCAACGATTACTTTTGCTAATCCTTCGTCATCTAATTCAAAAACGTCTGGGCAAATTCCTGCGCAAGCACCGCAACCTAAGCAGCCTTCATTAACTTTAACTTTCATTTACATATCCTCCTTATTTCATATATATCTATTATAGCGGATTATGAGGTTTTTTGAAAGTTATTTTCTTAATTTTATAGGTATGCTATAATAGATACGATTAGGTGGTGAAATTTATGTCAGAACAGACAAGAATGTCTAAGTATAAGGATTTACGTGACAATATCGATGATGATACTTATGTGCCTCATGAAGAGGATGATGCTGATGATGATTTCTTATCATTTATACCAAAGTCAAATCATCGTGAAAGTCTAGAACCAAAGACATATGAAACACTCAAATATGAAAGCAACCCATTTGAATCATTGCACGAGGATCATCTCAATAAAACAAGAACACGTACGGATACACGTCTTGATATTTTGAATCAAATGAAAGAGGATGCTTCTTCACAGGATACTATCTGTGATTATCATACGTCTGAGTTAAGAAGAGGGCATGCAGTGAAGGGTGGTAGCTTGATGGACAAGTTGGCTGCTATGTCACCTGAAGAAGATGTTGAAGCTTTTAGAAAATACAGTGAAGAAATATCACATCGTGAACCGGTGAAAACTGAACCAGTAGTGAGAAGTGCACCAAACTATAAAAATAAACATGCACAAAAGAAAGCACCATTACCGGAAAAACAAGAAGATAAAAAACTTACAAAGATTTTGAATGGTGTAATCGCATTACTTGTCATTGCGGTGATTGTATTTATTATCATGACTTTTCTGAATATTTAGGGGGATTTTAGAATGAAAAAAATTGCTATTGCGATTGATGGGCCTGCAGCTGCAGGTAAGTCTACGATTGCTAAAAGAGTCGCAAATAATCTAGGTTATACTTATATTGATACAGGTGCAATGTATCGTTGTGTTGCATATTATGCACTTGTAAAGGGTGTTGATTTCCATGACGAAAATGCTGTCTGTCGTTTATTACCAGAAATTAAGATTAAATTAATGCCTGATAACACTGTCTATTTAAATGATCGTGATGTAACTGCAGATATTCGTGTGAATGAAATCAGTGCAGGTGCATCTATTGTTTCTGTTTATTCTAAGGTAAGAACATATTTAGTTGCACAACAAAGAGAAATGGCCAAAGAAGGCGGCGTTATTCTTGATGGTAGAGATATTGGAACTGTCGTATTACCAAATGCAGAGCTAAAGATCTATCAGGTGGCATCTATTGAATGTCGTGCTTTACGTCGTCATAATGAAAACTTAAGTCGTGGATTGAATTCTGATCTTGATGAAATCAAGAAGGAAGTGGCTGCACGTGATGAAGCAGATATGACACGTGAGATTTCTCCATTAAAGAAAGCAGATGATGCAATTGAAATTGATACTTCAGATATGACTATTGATGAAGTTGTTGCACATATTATGGATTTAGTTGAAAAGAAGACTCAATAAGGAGGCGAAATATGAAAAAAGGTATTGTTGCGATTGTAGGTCGTGCAAATGTAGGAAAGTCTACATTATTTAACCGTATTATTGGTGAACGTGTTTCTATTGTAGAAGACGTACCAGGTGTTACAAGAGACCGTATTTATGCGAAAGCAAGCTGGCTTACAAAAGAATTTAGAATTATTGATACCGGTGGTATTGAATTAAAGAATGCTGATTTTACAGAACAGATCAAGACTCAGGCTGAGATTGCGATTGAAGAAGCTGATGTTATTATCTTTGTAGTTAATGGACGTGAAGGTTTAACAAGTGAAGATAACTTTGTAGCAAGAATGCTTCAGAAATCAGGTAAACCTGTACTTTTGGCTGTTAATAAGATTGATGATGTGGCATTTAGAGATAACATTTATGATTTCTATAGCTTAGGTATTGGTGAACCAATTCCTGTATCAAGTGCTCATGGTATTGGTGTAGGGGATCTTCTTGATGAAGTTATTAGAGTGCTTCCAGATGAAGAAGATGAGTTTGAAGAGGATGAAATCAAGGTGTCTATTATTGGTAGACCAAATGTTGGTAAATCTTCTCTTACAAATGCGATTCTAGGTGAAGACCGTGTTATTGTTTCTAATATTGAAGGAACAACAAGAGATGCTATTGATACAGCATTTGAAAAAGATGGGTATAAGTATAGAATCATCGATACAGCAGGTATGCGTAAGAAGGGTAAAGTCTATGAGAATATTGAAAAATATTCAGTACTTCGTGCTTTAAAGGCTGTAGAACAGAGTGACGTTATTCTTTGTGTTGTCGATGGTGAAAGAGGCATTATTGAGCAGGATAAGCATGTTGCGGGGTATGCACATGAATTAGGTAAATCAGTTGTCCTAGTTGTTAATAAATGGGATGCTGTGACTAAAGATGAAAAGACAATGGCTAAGATGGAAAAGAACTTAAGAGAACAGTTTAAGTATCTTGACTATGCACGTATTGCTTTTGTCAGTGCTTTAAAGAAACAGCGTATTAATACATTATTTGATTTAATTGTAGAAGCATACATGAATGCTCATAAACGTGTGACTACAAGTGTCTTAAATGATGTTATTGTAGATGCTCAGGCAATGAATCCTACAACTACATTTGAAGGTGGAAGACTTAAGATCTATTATGCCAACCAGGTTGCTGTACAGCCACCAACATTTGTATTATTTGTAAATGATCCTAAGTTCATGCATTTCTCATATAAGCGTTATCTAGAAAACTGCTTAAGAGATCGTTTTGGGTTTGAAGGAACGCCAATACATATTATCTGTAGAAAAAGAGATTAAAACTGACTTAATAGGTCAGTTTTTTTTTGCGCAATGAAATTTGAAGTAATAAATATTTATTGGTACTAGGCTTGTTATAATAAGATATCTCGTTATTTAGGCAAGGATGGTGCAGTAGAAATAATGAGTAAAGGGATATGTTTAGAGGAGTATCTGAACATTAAATATAATAAAAATACCATCTAATACAAATAATTTATTATACCGTACTTTAAGAGTAGAATAAATATGGGATGATAATCCTATTCTAAAGAAAGGAGGTGACATTTCATGAAGAAACTAAGTAAGTTGTTATTAGGCTTGATTTTATCTTTTATGGTTATTCAGGTACCTCTTGCTTTGAATCATTCTGTTTATGCGTTAGATGATGAAACAACAGAAGATGTGATTACACCAAAGTCAGGACTTATGTATGAAGATAACCAATTTGTCTATTATTCAGATGGAGAAGTAAACAAAGACTTTAAAGGGTTAGCTGAATATGAAGGTGAAAAGTATTATGTACAGAATGGGACTGTAGATATAAAGTTAACTGATGTAGTCTATATTGATGGCACTTGGTATTACATTGATAAAGGTCGCTTAAATGAAGAAACAAGGGATGTTAT
>NZ_DBPF01000096.1:16962-35173 GCF_002299355.1 Catenibacterium sp. UBA627 | reverse complement strand
CCTCAAAAGGCAGTCAAAGACTGCCTTACATATCAATTTTGATATTCTTTACTTTCTGTTTTACTTCTTCTTTCATATGAGAAATAGTCAGATTAGGAAAACCATGTTTCTCCACTAACTTGTTTGTATAATCCTTTAAACGATAAACAGAAAAATCATGTCTTTCTCTTTTACCCGTTAAAGTATAGTAATTCACAAGTGGTGTGAATACCACATTCTTAATCTTCTTTTTTTCTATATCAAAAGAAAGCATACCTTCTAATTGACATGATTCTTCTAACATTCCACTCACAAAATTACCTAAACTATAAGCAACTAATGTACGCTTACCATCCGCTCTTTGAATATATTCTACATCCTGTAATGTATGTGTATGTGTTCCAATAATCACATCTGCACCTGCATCAGCAAGCTGCTTAGCCATATTCTTTTGGAATATATTAGGATAATAATCATACTCAATACCCCAATGACATGACACAATCACAATATCAGCATTCTCTCTTGCTTTCTTCATATTCTCCATCATAGTGGATTCATGAAAATTAATCATATAAGGTAACTTTTCCTGATAAGTCACACCATTCACATATTGATTAAAAGATACAAACGCAATCTTAATGCCATTCTTTTTTACTATCTTAATATTCTGTTTTTCTTCTTCATTCTTATAAAGCCCTAAATAAGTCATACGAGGATACTTATTAAATACCTGGATAGAATGTAATATACCTGATGCCCCTTGATCATAAGCATGATTAGTGGATCCATTCACTACATTAAATCCTACCTTCTGTAAATCACCGGCAACACTATCAGGCGCATTAAAGAGGGGATAACCAGAAGGTACACCTCCACCCAATATCGTTTCCTGATTCACAAAACTATAATCTGCCTGGATATACTTCTTAATATTCTTATAATAGCCTGTAAAGTCATAACCACTAGAAGTCTTGGCTTCATCAAGCATACATTGATGATAGAGATTATCTCCTACTGCAACAAAAGAAACACTCGAAGTTTCTTTTTTCTTTACTTCTTCTTTAGGAGGTGCACTACATCCTGAAAGAAGTAACATAACTGCAAGAAGAAGTTGATATTTCATAGATTATTTAGTCGTTGAACCAAATCCACCATTACGTGTTTCAGTCGCATCATCATCTTCAGTAATACCATATGTCATGAAGATTCCCTGGGCAATACCCTGTCCTGCCTGAACATCAACTACTTTTCCTTCATTTGAATCATTCGTCATCTTAATAAAAATATGACCTTCATTATCTGAATAGAAATAATCACTATCAATAACACCTACAGTATTATTCAACTGTAGACGATATTTAAACCCTAAACCACTTCTTGGATAAATCATTAATACCCATCTTTCATTCATTTCACAGCGGATTCCTGTAGGAATCTTGACTGTTTCTCCAGGTTCTAGATGTATATCAATAGGTGTATAAAAATCATATCCTGCAGATCCTTTAGTTGCACGACGTGGAAGCTTAATTGCATCATAGATGTCCTTTACATCTTCCTTTTCCATTCCCATTTGAAACTGTTCATAAGATACTTTATAAAATTTAGCGCTATTCATTCCAATCTCCTTTCGCCTTATATATCTATTATACACAAAAAGTCTAGATTTTCCTCTAGACTTCATTATCAAAACGATATTTAAATTCTTTATAAGTTCTTGCAGTCTTTTTATCAGTTATTATAGCATTGTAATAGTGATCATCCTTAGTCACTTGAATATTTAAAGACACTTTACGTTTATTTGTAAAACTAAAAGAAGATGTCTCTACCTGGGAACTACTCAAATCACTCTCCAAAACCGAAATAGTAAAAAAGTAATTCATATACTGCTTCTCATATACCTTAGAACTACCATGATAACAACGCATGAGTCTATTATTCTTCTTAGTCGTATAAGAAACATCTAAATGTTTATTAAAGACGTAAGAGTCAATCTCTTTATATTCCTTCTTATGAAGATTCTTATTCATCTCTTTAAAGAAAGTAGTCTTATAGTCTCTGTCCATACATGTAACAGAGATATCTTCACCATTTAATAATCCTGAATAGAACGTCCTTACTTCTTGGCCTATATAATTTGAATTGGCACGTGTTGAACATCCACTTGTCTACAAGAGTGCAATTAACCAAAGTATCTTCATGCTTTATCACCTGCAAGCATTATACTAATTACTTATGGGAAAACTATGTATTTTCAAAAAAAGAAGCATTTATTTATGCTTCTTTCTAACTCTTTCAAAAATACAACTTTGCGATTACTGAGGTAGGTTATCTACCGCATATTGTGCTTCCTCAGCAGTGAACTGTTCTCCGTAACTTGAAGTTAACTGATCATATATAGCTGAGCGAGACATATGCATATTAGTTTGGTATGATTTAGCCTTTTCTAATGCATTTGCCTTATAATCTGCCACTAAATGATCCACTGCATACTGTGCCGCTTCTGGTGGAAAGCCTTCCCCATAACTTGAAGTTAACTGATCATAGATTGCCGCCTTAGACATGTGCATTCTAGAAGAGTAACCTTCTGCTTTCGCAAGTGCATTTTTATCTTCCATAGTAGGTTCTTTACCCTTCGAATAATGAACAGTAACGGTACTTCCCTTTTCTAATTGTGTACCTGCTGCTGGTGACTGACTAATAAACCCACCCTCTGCCACACTATCAGAAAAGTCTTCTTCCTTGCTGAATTTAAAGCCATTTTCATTACACCAAGCCTGTGCATCTGTTTGACTCAAATCAGCAACTTCTACTTTCTTTTTCTTCTTGACTTCCTTTGTAGTAGACACTTCAGGTGAAGATTCAATTGGTTCTGGATCACTGATACTGCCTGCATATGCAAAAACCAAGAAACCTGCAAGAATCATATAAAGTGCTTTTTTCTTAGGCTGTTTTTTAAACAAGCAATATACAAAATAGCCGATTCCAAATACAAAACCAACAAAGCCAAACATCATAAACGCATCCACTGATACACATCGAATCACAAACAATACAAAGAAAGCAAGTGAAGCCATTAATGTCTTTTTCGCCTTATCATTTGGTTCATTGTTTTTCTTTGATTTAATGAAATACACAATGCCTAGTACAAGTAAAACTAAAAATAATAGAAATAAAATCATATCAACATCCCCTTCCTTGGATATCTATATTGTAGTACTATCCATCAAAAGATGTATTGAGTAAGTGCTTGAGAATGCCTATTTAAAGGTGTCTATAAAAAATAATCAAAAAAAAGCTGTACGATGACAGCTTATGATTTGTTAGGAAGAGTAATCGTAATACAAGTACCTTCTCCTAATTGACTATGTAATTTCACTGTTCCTTTATTATAAGAAACAATATGCTTAACGATGGCAAGGCCTAAACCTGTACCACCTTTGATTCTACTACGTCCCTTATCAACACGATAAAATCTTTCAAAGACACGTCCTTGATCTGCAAGTGGTATACCAATACCTGTATCCTTGACTTCAATGACCATATTATCTTCTTTACTATAAATATGAACATAAACATGACCATCTTCTTTATTGTATTTAATCGCATTACTTACTAGATTAGAAATCAATGTCTCTATCTGAGACCCATTTCCAATATAAGTAATAGGATCAACATCTGTATGAAGCTCTACATTGTATTTCAATAATAAACCTTCATAATCTTGTGAGATGTCCTTCATTAATGCCTGCATCTTAACAGGAACTTTTTCTACAATCAAATCATCACTATCTAGTCTAGATAACATCAAGATATCATTAATTAAAGAAGACATATTAGTCACTTCAGTTTGAATCTTAGAAAGCATCATCTTCTTCTGATTTTCATCATTGATGAATCCTTGTGATAATAATTCACTGTAACCTCTAATAGCTGTAATAGGTGTTTTTAATTCATGAGATACACTAGAGAAGAATTCTTCTCTCATCTTTTGTGAGTTCTTCATTGCGGTAATATCTACAAAGAAGAGTGCTGTACCAAATGGAAGGCGGGAGATTGCACATTGGTAATCAAAATCATGAATCTTTAATTCTATACGTTGTTTTTTAGAAGCACTATTTAACGCATTTATAAGATTTGGATAAGAGATATGATCAACTAAATTGTCCTTCTCTTTTAAAGGTCCTAGAATCTTTATAGCACTATCATTGACACTTAAGATCATGCCATTCTCATCAAGTAAGATAAAGCCTTCCTCCATCTTTCTTAATATCGCATTGATCTTATCTTGTTCAAATCTTGTCTCTCTCATAGATTTTCTTAATCGGTGAGAGAGATTTTCTAGTGTATCAATAATAGGTGTAAATTCTTCATAATCTGTTGTTGGGAGTTCAAAACGATAATCTTCAGTCATATTATTAAGAGACTCACTGATTTCTGTCAAAGGCTGAGTGACTCTCTTAGAGAGTTTACGTGCAACTATGTATGAAAATAATATACTGATCAGTATAGAAATCGCAAATGCAGGAGCAAGTTCTGGGAAATAACCCCATACACCTGAATAAGGGATGGACAATCTTATAATGTGGTTATCTTTATAATATGCAGCATAGAGAAGTGGCTGATTAGTTGTCTCAGAACGTCTCATTGCATACCCCTCATGATTTGAAGAATGAAGTGCTTCCTGCACTTCTTCTCTTTTTATATGATTAGAAGAAATATCATCCTTGTATGTATCTGCAAGAACTTTACCTTTTTCATCTATGACAGATATTCTTGTATCATCAGAGAAAGCAAGTGGATTCAATGTTTCTATCTGTTTATTTAAATCACCCGAGTAATCTAAGTTATATTCTATTAATTTAACAGAATACATCATTTCTCTTTCGGAATCCTCTTTCATTGAACCAGAAATAATAAATATACTCGTTGCACTACAGATACATAGAGATACTAATAAAAGTGAGATAAAATATCTTAATATAGATTGTCTCATTATTGACCATCCTCAATAAAACGATAACCTACACTTCTGATTGTCTTAATATAATGATGTCCATCATCACCAAGTTTTGCACGTAAAGAACGAATATGAACATCTAAGGCTCTTGATTCGCCTACAAAATCATAACCCCAGATATTATTTAAGAGTTCTTCTCTTTCTACAACACGTTCTTTATTTTCTACTAAATAGAGTAATAACTGATACTCTTTATGAGTTAATTCCAGTTTTTCACCCTGCTTTAAAATAATATGTTTCGATTTATCAATTTCTAAAGATGTCGTTTTAATAACCTTTGAATGATGCTGACTTCTTCTAAGTAATGAGCGAACACGTGCAGCAAGTTCCAGCACTCCAAATGGTTTCGTCATATAATCATCACAGCCTGAATCTAATCCTCTTACCTTATCTATTTCACGATCCTTTGCGGATAGAATTAAGATAGGCAAAGTTGTATTAGTCTTTCTTATCTGCTTAATAGCTGAAATACCATCTAATTCTGGTAACATGACATCAAATATTGCAAGATCAGGCGTATCTTCATGAATTGCGACAATTGCATCTATCGCATTATTAAATAGAGTAATTGAATACCCACTTGATTCAAGAGATAACTTGATAATTTCCTGAATATTTTCATCATCTTCAATTACATATATACGTTCGCTCATTGATTATATCCCCCTTATATAATACGCTGCTGGTTGATGGATCCTGTTTCCATGAAATCTAACCATTCACAGATATTAGATGCATGATCACCAATTCTTTCTAGATATTTCGCAATCATGAAGTAATCTAAACAGTCATCAGCATTTTCACTATTTTCTTTCATAATCTGGATGATTTCATTCTTAATATCTAAGAATAAAGAATCAATATCATCATCCATTCTCGAAATATTGTGAGCTTTATCTACATCCCCCTCCACAAAGGCTTCAATAGACTTATGTACCATTTCTTTTGCAGTCTTTAACATATCTGGAATATGTTCTACTGTTCTATAAATATGATTACCAGATAAATCTAAGATAATTTCACAAATATCAGAACACTGGTCACCAATTCTTTCTAGATCAGTGACAATCTTTAAAGCAGTAGTCACAATACGTAAATCTCTTGCCACTGGCTGCTGTCTTAACATTAACTTAAAACAAATAGACTCAATAGAACGTTCCATATCATTGATCATACGATCATTTTCCATCACTTCTTTAGCAAGCTTAGTATTCTTATTTTTAAATGCAGCAATAGTATTTTCTAATGCATTCTCTACAAGACCGCTCATCTTCTGAAGATCTACATTAAGCGTATCTAGTTCTCGATCAAAACGACTTCTCATAATTTTTACTCCTTCATTATAATATATTGTTAATTGTTTGTTAAATATTAACCGAATCTACCAGTAATATAATCTTCTGTTCTCTTATCCTGAGGGAATGAGAAGATCTTTTCTGTATCACCAGTTTCAATGATTTCACCCTGTAAGAAGAATGCTGTATTGTCTGCAATACGTGAAGCCTGCTGCATGTTATGAGTTACAATCACAATTGTATAGTCTTTCTTAAGATCCATTAATAAGTCTTCAATCTTAGATGTAGAAATTGGATCTAAGGCACTTGTAGGTTCATCTAATAAGATAACATCTGGGTTAACAGCTAAACATCTCGCAATACATAATCTCTGCTGCTGACCACCAGATAAACCTAATGCACTTGTATCTAGGCGATCTGCAATTTCATCATATAAAGCAGCCTGCTTTAATGATCTAATCACAATCTTTTCTAATTCAGCATGATTCTTAATCCCATGAATTCTAGGTCCATAGGCAATGTTATCAAAGATACTCATTGGGAATGGGTTGGGCTGTTGGAATACCATACCTACTTTCTTTCTTAATAAGGTTGTATCTACTCTAGGATCAAAGATGTCTTCACCATCCAATGTCACCTGACCAGTAATCTTTACCCCTTTTATATAATCCTGCATACGATTTAATGTTTTAAGGAATGTAGATTTACCACATCCAGAAGGACCGATGAACGCTGTAATCTTATGTTCTGGGATATCTAAACTTGTATTCTTTAAGGCATGCTTTTCACCATACCATAGATTTAAATTCTTAATTTCCATTTTATTCATATATATTTACCTCATTATTTTGCTTTTTCTACATTAAACTTACTTGATAGCCATTTAGCGATAAAGTTCATGATTAATACAAGAATAATCAATATCATCGCAATCACAAAGGCCTGTCCATATTCAGCATTACTCATTGCCATATAAAGCTGGATAGTAAGTGTTCCACCACTCTCCATCAAGTGCGTGAAGAATCCTCTTGGCATAAAGTAACCACTACCTGCTGTAAATAATAAGGCAGCTGATTCAGCCACAATACGACCCATACCAAGAATCACACCCGTTAAGATACCAGGCATAGCACTTGGAAGAATAACAGTACGAATCATATACCACTTAGTTGAACCTATACCTAATGCAGCTTCACGATATGAAGAAGGAACTGATTCTAAGGCAACCTGAGTGTTTCTAATAATAATAGGTAAGATAAGAATAGTTAATGTGAAACATCCATTTATGACTGAATATCCTAAATGAAGCATTTCACCAAAGAAGATCATACCAAATAATCCAAAGATAATAGATGGAATACCTGATAATACTTCTGTTGTAAATGATACTGCTGCAACAAACTTCTTATTTTTTGCATATTCATTTAAGTAGATGGCAGCACCAATACCAATTGGGCAGGCAAATAATAATGTACCTACGACAATATAAAGAGTATTGATGATATTACCTAATAAACCTTCAGGGTTCATTAACTGACTCATTGGTTCAATTAAATTCTTGAAATGGAAATGGGGGATGGCTTTTGAGAATACATAACCAATAATGACAAGAATTAAGATACTAGAGAAACTAGCACATAGATAAATAAGTCCACGTAGTATAGTATCTCCTATTCTTTTCTTTGTATGATATAACGTTCTATCCATAGCGTTCACTTCCTTTAATGGAGACGTAGCTGATACTTTTTTAGAATCTGCTTTATCCATTTTCTTCACCCTTCTTTAGAATCTTCATTAATACGATATTTATAATCATAATGAAGATGAATAATACTAAACCGATTGTAAATAATACTTGTCTATGTACACCACTTGAGTAGGACATTTCAGATACGATAGCTGTTGTTAAGAAACGTACTGAATTGAATGGTGCTGGTAAATTAACAGCATTACCTGCAACAAGTAAGATAGCCATTGCTTCACCAATAGCACGTCCAACACCTAATACAATGGCACTCATGATTCCATTCTTAGCAGCTGGAATAACTACTTTAAAGATTGTCTGAATTTTAGTTGCACCAAGTGCATAAGAACTTAATCTTAAATGATTTGGAACAGTTTCTAGAGCTGTTTCAGAGACATTGATTAATGTTGGTAAGATCATGATTACTAATACAATAATTGCGGCAATGAGGTTTGCCCCACCAGTGAACTGATGTGAATGAGATGTATGATAAAAAAACTTTTCTAACTTATACATCTGTGGGTTGATGATCAAGATACCAAGTAACCCATAAACAACGGATGGAATACCAGCTAATAATTCAATAGCTGCTTTCATAATCTTCTTTGGAGTACCAGTGACCATTTCACTTAATGCGGCTGCGGTAAGTAAACCAACAGGTATTGCGATTAAGACTGCAAGTAAAGTACCAACAATAGAAGTTAAGATAATGTAAAGAATACCGAACTTTCCTTGAGAAGGAACCCATTCTGTTTTAAATAAGATATTTCCGATACCAACCTTAGCAAGTGCAGGTGTGCCACTATAGATCATGTAGGCAGTAATAGCGACGACTGCAACTATTGAAAAAGCAGCACATACACTAACGATTAATGCGGCTGCCTTTTCTGATGCTTGTCTACTTTTATTGGTACCAACAATGCTATTTAGCACTGATTAGACCTACTTTTTTAATGATAGCCTGCCCTTCATCACTATCAATGTAATCGAATAATGCCTGAACTAATTTAGACTGTTTTTCAACTTTACCTTTAGTAGCCATTACGAATGGTCTCTGTAATGCATATTTACCAGCTTTGATATTCTTAACTGTACAATCAACACCTTCTAACTGTAATGTGTTGATTGATTTATCAACAGCATCTAGTGATACATAACCAATAGCGCCTTCAATAGAAGCACATTTTGCAACAACTGCACCAGTATTATCTAATTCCTGTGCATACTGACATTTATCTTTTACTTCTAATAATTCTTCAAATGCACCTCTCGTACCAGAAGCAGCTTCTCTGCCAATAACAACGATCTTTTCGTCTTTACCACCAAGTTCTTTCCAGTTAGTGATTTCACCAGTATAGATCTTAGTTAACTGTTCTTTAGTTACATTCTTAACAGTATTATCTTTGTTAACTGCAACTGCGATACCATCAATTGCTACAATGTTTTCTTCAAGACCCTGGCTCTTTTCTTCATCAGTTAATGCTCTTGATGAATCACCGATATCAGCTTTACCATTTAATACTGAAGAGATACCCGCAGATGAACCTGTGAACTGAGCTTCTACTGTAACTTTAGGGTTCTTTTCTTTGAAAGATTCGCCTAAGGCAGTTACGAATTTTTCCATTGATGTAGAACCATCAAGTGAGATCTTTCCTGATAAATCTCCTGAACCAGCAGTTGAAGAATCTTTAGAACCTCCACAACCAGCAAGTGAAAATGCAAGTACACATGCAAGTACAAGCGTTAATATTTTTTTCATATTTACTTTTTTCCTCCTGTCTTCTTAAGACACCTACATCATAAATTTTTCTCCTTAACAAAAAAATCATATTTGTGTATGTATTATCTTAAGATTATGTAAAAATGATTTTTTACTTTTTACAAAATTACGGTTGTTTTATTGTATAAACAATAGTACAATTTGGTCGAATTTTAGGAGGCGAATGTTAAATTTATGTTATATGAAAAGGAAATACAGCAAAAAAAATCAATAAAAGCCCTCAAATCATTCGTATGTGTTATTCTTGCATCATGTTTAATGGCCTTTAATATTAAGACGTTTGTACGTGCTGGTGAATTAGTCCCTGGTGGTATTACCGGTATGACTCTATTAGTACAGAGAATAATGTTAAAGTATGCTAACATTTCTATACCTTATTCTGTGCTTAATATTTCATTAAATGCGATACCAGCTATCATTGGTTTTAAACTTATTTCAAAACGTTTTACTAGTTATAGTGTATTAATGATTGTTTTAAACTCATTCTTAGTTGATTTGATTCCTTCTTATAAGGTGACAACTGATCCATTATTAATTGCTTTATTTGGTGGTTTATTAAACGGTTTGGCTATTTCTATTGCCTTATATGGTAAAGCAAGTTCCGGAGGAACAGACTTTATTGCAGTCTATATTCATCGTAAGTGGAATATCTCTTCTTGGAACATCATCCTAGGTTTTAATATTATTCTATTATTAACTTCTGGAATGTTATTTGGATTTGAAGCATCTCTTTATTCTATTGTTTTCCAATTCGTATCTACTCAGGCAATAGATACTTTCCACAAATCAGATCAGCAGATGACTTTTTTCATCATATCTAATAAAGCAGATGAATTAGAAACAGAATTATTAGTTAAGACACATCATGGTATGACTCGTTTTACTGGCGAAGGATCTCATACACATGAAGATCGTGTCATGCTTTATACAGTCGTCAGTGCTGCAGAAGTCAATGATGTTTATGAAATAATTAAAAGTATTGATAAACAGGCTTTTGTTAATATAGTCAAAACAAATGCTGTAAAAGGAAGGTTCTATCAGGAACCTATTGATTAACCTGGATTTATTCCAGGTTTTTTTAATGAAAAAAATAAGCAGGTCTCCCTACTTATTAATACATTGAGATATCAGATTGTGAACGATATTTTCTTTGCCTACAACTAAATCTGTGATTAATTGGTTTTTAATTGGATGTCCACGATAATCACATAAGATACCGCCAGCTTTTTCTAATATAACTTCCTCTCTGTGCACAAGTATAGCACCTTATATAATAAATATGGTTATCATCAAATAAAGAGTATATTAATAATTTGTAAAAAAAGAATCCTCCATAAGGAGGATCATGCACTACATAAATATTCTTTTGGCTTGATATGGATGAAATATGAATGCAGTGGCTGTTTTTCAATCAATGCCCTAATGATTAAAAGGATCAGCGTTCCTAGGAAAATCAAAGTTATAATGAGTTAAAAGTATGAGGGTTTCATTAATTACTCACTTTATATCCATGTTCAATAAGGGATTTAATTATTAGAAATACTCTTACGAGCAGTGATCATTCTTATCCTCGCACCCGAATAAGAATGTACAGGAGATGCAGACATATCTGCACAAGATCATGAGGTCCCTACACCCCACGATATGTATAACTAGATTTTCCTATCTTAAGACCTTAATCTTAAGATGATAATATATTATCATCTTATCGGTATTTTATCAATGATAATAATAAAAAAAATGTCATGGGCTGGACGTCTCATGACGATTTAGGAAGCAAAAAATTATTTTCTTTTTGCATCGTTATAATAATCTAATAAAAGGATTAAACAAGTATTCTTAAGGATATTGTATAGTTGTTACAAAAAAAGCGAATTTATATGCATAAATCCACTCTTTTTGTCACTTTAATAGATATATTCTTCTTTCTTCTGTTTTCTCTCATATATATAAATAAATGGCGCATACACAAGTACTGAGATACATATACATATGAGATGTGATATTGCCCCATAGATACTTCCTCCAGTAACTAAGAAGCCCATTAAAATAGGTGGCATAACCCAAGGTACTTCCATGATCACATGTGGACAGAATCCTATTGAAATAAGGAAATAACCCGCTGTAAGAGAAACAAGTGGTGCAAGAATAAATGGAATAGATAATAGAGGATTAAGCACAATGGGCATACCAAAGATGACTGTTTCGTTGATATTCACTAAACTTGGGAATAAAGAAATATTCGCTATTAGACGATTATCATGTCTTTTGGAAAAAACAAGTATATATATCACAACCCCTAATGTACATCCTGAGCCGCCAACTTCTCCAAACATCTGAAACATCATTGAATTGAATACATATGGTATATCTTTTCCTCTTAAACCCGCATTAAATGCTGCCATATTAATATAGAGTAATGGTCTATACAAAGATTCAACGATAGACAACATAAGATTCTTCCCATGGAAGCCAACAATCCAAAACAATGTGATAATAAGATACAAAACAAGAACCGCAATTAAATTATCCCCTGCCATCAGCTGTAATGGAAGCTGTATAAGATTATATATATTTGTATTAAGTGTGTGACCTGTGCTTAGGATACAAAGATAGGAGACAGAACCCATAATTAAGCATGTCAAGAACGTAGGAACGATATTCATGAATGATAATACCTGATTAGTAGAAACCTGACTAGGAAGCTTAATTAAGAGACAATCGCAGTTTCTTAATAAATGATAGAGTTCTGTCGCAAATATAGCGACAAACATTGCGGTAAAGAGTCCTGATGAAGATGTATAAATTGAACCTATTCCCTGCGCAGTAAAATCTTTCAAAGTTATTCCTATAGAATTTGGTATATGCACAAAAGTGGATAGTTTTGTATGTACAATAGCACCACTACCTGTATGTAATAGCACATTAATATGAAGACCATCAATAATATGTGGTGTGACAATCAACCAGCATATAAAGCTGACAATCACAGGATAAATATCATAATCCCCATTCGCCTGAGCAATTTCACTAGATAATAATAATACAATTACGATAGAGATACATGAAATAGCTGCATAATTCAATGCTTCAAAGATTGGATTAAAAACTTTTAAATCCATAATAAGTGGAAAAACAGTACCTAAACCCCCATGATCATTGACTAGTACATTTATCCAAAATATTCCAACAGCACCTGTAAGAGATATTGGCATATAATTCTGGAAGGTATTTTTAATTGCATTTAAGTATTTATTCTGAGTACATTTCATAGCCACCCAGGATAAAGCATCTACTAATTTATTCATCCCATCACTCCTTCGCACTCCCATATTACATTTTTCAAAAGAAAAAGTCCATCATTAGATGGACTATTCAAAAAGAAGGATTTAGAAAACAATCTTCGCAATAATTCTAGCTTTAATAACACCTTCATGATTTTCAATCACTTTAGTGATATCTTCTGATAAATCATTTGTATCAATGACAGTATATGCATATTCACCACGTGCTTTATTGACCATGTTTTCAATGTTCATGCTCTTTTTCGCAAATGCGTTCGCAAATACAGCTAACATGTTAGGAATATTCTTATGAATAATACATACACGATATGTTGTAGTACGTGGTTCTACAACTGTAGGTAAGTTAACAGAGTTCTGGATATTACCATTTTCTAAGTAATCAATCATTTCTTTTACAGCCATAGTTGCACAGTTATCTTCTGATTCTGGAGTAGAAGCACCTAAGTGTGGTAATACAACTGTATTTTCAGTTTCTACAAGTTCTTTAGAACCAAAGTCTGTAATATAACGTGCCACTTTACCTGACTTTAATGCTTTGATAATATCTTCAGTATTTACTAATGTATCACGTGCAAAGTTCAAGATGCGTACACCGTCTTTCATCATTGCAAGTGACTTCTTATTGATCATGTTCTTTGTATCAGGAGTTGCTGGTACATGAATAGTAATATAGTCACATTCCTTGAATAATTCTTCTACAGTAGCTGCTTTATGAACCCATTTAGATAGTTTCCATGCTGCATTAACACTGATATATGGATCATAACCATATACTTCCATACCTAATTTAACAGCTGCATTAGCTACATTCACACCAATTGCACCTAAACCAATAACACCAAGCTTCTTACCATCAATTTCAGGACCAACAAACTGGCTCTTGCCTTTTTCTACAGCCTTTCCAAAATCATCAGCTGGTAATGTCTTTACCCATTCAATACCAGGAATCACCTGTCTTGAACTTAAGATTAAAGCACATAATACTAATTCTTTAACCGCATTCGCATTAGCCCCTGGTGTATTAAATACACAGATTCCTTTTTCAGTACATGTATCTACAGGAATATTGTTGACACCTGCACCTGCTCTTGCGATAGCCTTTAATTCAGCTGGGAAATCATAGTCATGTAATTTAGCTGATCTAACTAAAATCCCATCTTCATGTTCTAAATTATCACCGACTTCATAATTATCATCAAAGATTTCTAAGCCCTGTTCAGAAATCTTATTTAAAGTTTTAATCTTATACATACTATTTATGTTTCTCCTCGAATTCTTTCATGAAATTAACTAAATATTCTACACCTTCATATGGCATTGCATTGTAGATAGATGCTCTAATACCTCCTACACTACGATGTCCTTTTAAGTTTGTCATACCTGCTGCAATAGATTCCTTTACAAATTCAGCATCTAATTCTTTAGATGGAGTTGTGAAAGTCACATTCATATTAGAACGTGCATCTTTCTTTGCATGTGGTTTATAGAAGTCAGACTGATCTAAGTAGTCATAAAGAAGCTTTGCTTTCTTTTCATTCTTTTCCTTCATCACTTCTAATCCACCCTGTTCATCAATCCATTTCACTACGAGACCTAACATATAAATAGCCCAGCATGGTGGTGTGTTATACATAGAATCCTTTTCTAACATAGTATCTAATTCAGAAAGAACTGGAATATTAGCTGGATGTGGTTTTACTAGATCTTCTCTAATAATAACTACACCTAGTCCTGCAATACCCATATTCTTTTGTGCACCGGCATAAATAACACCATATTTAGAAACATCTACAGGTCTTGATAAGATATCTGAAGACATATCTACTACAAGTGGTGCGCCCTTTGTATCTGGTACATAGTTCCACTCTGTACCATAGATAGTGTTGTTGTTACAAAGATGTACATAATCAACACCTTCACGAATATCTAACTGATCCTGTGTAGGAATTTCTGTAAAATCGTTGTCCTTACCGTCATAGGCAATATGAACATCCCCAAACTTAGCAGCTTCTTTTGCAGCTTTACCAGAGAAGCTTCCTGTAACGATATAATCTGATTTACCATTCACCATAAGGTTTAAGGCGATGTTTGTGAATTCCTGTGTTGCCCCACCTTGTAATAATAAAATATTATAGTTATCTGGAATATTTAAAACTTTCTTTAAAGTTGCTTTTGTATCATCAAAAATCTTTTGGTATGTTGAGGAACGATGACTCATCTCCATTACGCTCATGCCTGAGCCTTTATAATTCAGCATCTGATCTGCTGCTTCCTTTAATACCTCTACAGGTAACTGAGATGGTCCTGCAGAAAAATTATAAACTCTCTTATCTGTCATTTTCGACTTCCTCCTTGTTAATTTATATGCATTATATTAGTTTAATACAAATTTGTCCACTGATATTATTAAAATATACAAATATTTTAACAAATATCCTAGATTGTATACAATATAGGGGCGTTTTGATAGAGATAGACTCATCATGATAAATCATTATAATTAGAATTAAGAAAGAGGTGGCTTATGAAGAAATTTAAGAATGCGACAATGGATGATGTATTTGCAGGTATTATTGTTGCTTTTATATCTATTCCTATATCAATGGGATATGCTCAGGTAGCAGGTCTACCAATGGTCTATGGTTTATATGGTTCTTTGGTTCCTATTCTCGTATTTAGTTTATTTACTACGAGTCATGATTTTGTATTTGGTGTAGATGCAGCCCCTGCAGCTCTTACTGGAAGTGCATTGGCTACTCTTGGCATTACTGCCGGGACAAAGGAAGCAATGCAGGTGGTTCCTGTTATTGCACTCATGGTTGCTTTATGGTTGATCTTCTTTTCAATCATTAAAGCAGGACGTGCTGTTAAGTATATTTCTACACCTGTCATGGGTGGATTCGTAACAGGTATCTGTTTATCTATTATTATGATGCTTGTTCCTAAGCTCTTTGGTGGGACAACAGGAACAGGTGAAATATTTGAGTTAGTCAATCATATTATTAAAGAGTTACCACTCTTTAATGGTTTATCTTTTGTATTAGGTATCTTCACTCTTGCCATTATTCTTATAGTAAAGAGAATAAATAAGAAGATTCCTATGCCTATTCTTATGATGTTTATCGGTGCTTTATTGACTGCCCTATTTCCTTTAGAAAGATATGGAGTGAAGTTATTACCTCATGTTGATCCAGGTTTACCAAAGCTTGTGATTCCTTCTATTGCCCATGTAGATATTTCTGCTTTATTCTTTACTACATTATCTATTGCGATAGTTGTACTCGCACAGACTTTATTATCTGCACAGGGTAATGCAATGAAGGATGGCTATAAATTAGATGGAAACAAAGAAATATTTGCCTATGGTATAGCTGAACTGGCTACTTCACTTGTAGGATGCTGTCCGACAAATGGTTCTGTTTCTAGAACTGGTCTCGCAAGACAGTATGGATGTAAGACTCAGGCGATGAGCTTATCAGCTGCTGCGACTATGGCACTTCTTCTATTATTTGGTACAGGATTTATTGAATACCTTCCTGTTCCTATTTTAACTGCCATCGTTATTACTGCCTTACTTGGTGCCTGTCACTTTGCGTTAGGTAAACGTTTATTTAAAGAAAGTAGAAATGAATTCTATATCTTTATGGCAGCATGTTGTGGAGTACTTATCTTTGGGACTATTTATGGTGTAGTGATTGGTATTGTCTTATCCTTCCTCGCTGTAATTCTTAAGGCAGTCACTCCACCAGCCCATTTCTTAGGTGTAATTCCAGGGCAGACAGGCTTCTTTAATCTAGAAAAGAATGTGAATGCAAGACCAATTAGACATACTATTATTTATCGTTTCCCAGGAAATCTATTTTTTGCGAATATTGATAAGTTCCAGGAAGATATAGAAAAAGCGATTAAAGAAGATACTGAGCAGGTTATTGTAGATGCTTCTGGTATTAGTAATATTGATTTTACTGCAATTGATCGTTTGATTATCTTCTATAATGATTTACAGAAAAGAAATATAGATTTCTATTTAACACGTCATATGGATCATCTTAATCAGGCATTAAGAGAAAATGGTGGTATAGAAATAATTACAAGTGGTCATGTAAGACGTACAATGCAGCAGGCATTATTAGATTGTGGACTTGTCCCTCCTTATCCATTAGAAGATTTAAAAACATCTCATATCTCATTTATACAACCTGAATTAGAATGGGCCTTTGGAAATGAAGCTGAAAAGTATAAACAGAAGATGACTCAGGAAATGTTGGATAAGATTCATTCTAAAACTGACTTATCTCCTGATCTATTAAAGGATATTGAAAATCATACAGACTTTGGTGAACTAGGTTTGATTGAAGCGGATGAATTCTTATCAAGACTAGAAATGCATATTCCAGAAATCATGGAAAAGATTCATGAAAATGAGCAGTATGTAGAAGAACGACTCGAACAATATCGTGATCGTATTGAAGAAAAGTTACAGGAAATGAATCCTGAAACATTACGTGTATTAAAACAGTACCGTAGCAAATATGAAAAGAAGCTACAGGAATTAAATCCTCATGCTTTTAATCATTATAAAGAGCTCCATCAGAAACATTTAGAAAGACTGGAGAAAAACAAAAAGTGAAGATGAATCCATCTTCACTTTTCACATTAAGGAGTAATTCAATTATCAAATATTATCCGAGGATTTTCAGAGCAGCATCTAATACCTTTTCACCGTTCATCATACCATAGTCACGCATATTGATGACTTCAATCGGTGTAGATGTTAATTCTCTTAATCTCTTTTCCATATGACGAACTTGTGGATCTAACATAATGACATCCCAGTCATTGAGTTCTTTTTCTGTATCTGTTACTGGGAGAGCCTTAACTTCCATTTCAATGCCTTTATCTTATGCTGCCTTTTCCATCTTTAATACAAGCATACTTGTTGACATACCAGCATTACATACCAATAAGATCTTCTTCATAAGCCTCTCTCCTTCCTTCATATTTATTATATATTCATTAAATTCCATTGAATTATTCAATATAAAATTAGAAACAAACTTATCAATATTTGTATATCATTCAAGTACT
>NZ_DBPF01000096.1:1766-16860 GCF_002299355.1 Catenibacterium sp. UBA627 | reverse complement strand
GATGCGCATCACTTGCAGTAATCATCTGGACATGATGTTTTTTAAAGGTCTGTAATAACTGATCTGATAAGCCTATATCAGGTGTATGATAACGATAGTAACATCCTACATTGTTTTCTGCTTTCATATGATGTTCATTTAATAATTCAGCCAATTCATCATATGTAGGCTGTAAGTCATAAGTAGGATAATGGCCAAACATCTTGATCGTATCTGGATGTGCAAGCTGTGTAAATAAATCAGATTTTACAAGTGAGAAAACACATTCATAGTATCTCTTATAGATTTCATCCACAGGATACTTGTTCCATAAGATTTCTTCTGACCATTTCATATCATAGAGTTTACCGTCGATAGAATGAATGGCTCCTACTAAGAAATCAAAATGATAAGGTTTTAATATTTCTCGAATTGTTTCTTCATATTCAGGTACATAACATACCTCTAAACCAAAAGACACCTTAATAGGTAAATCCATCGCCTTGATTTCTTTAATCAAAGCACAATATTCATCTAAAGTACTATGAAACTTCATTTCTTTATTGTTTAACCATTCTTCTTGATAAGGAGATGCTTTCCTTACGCCTTCATAAACAGGTCTAAATTCTTTAAAACGATGTGTATGATCAAGAATCTGTATTTCATCCATACCATTCTTTACTGCACTTTCTACAAACTGTAGTACATACTCTTTTGAGAGATTCCCATATTCTAGATGCATATGTCCATCTATCATAAATATCACCTTCCTTTTTTGGGATTATAACACATACATATACATAGTTATAGAAATATAATAAACATTTTAGATAATTCTAAGAAAGTGAGTCATATGTCTGACCTGAAAATAAGTAAAGCATGTTTTGGTGATTTCTATTTATCGTTTAACGACTAAATGTAGTACACAGGCTTATCTTATTTGAATAAATCATTATAGAGGTATTCTATATGCACCTAAGGATGATGACTATGTTACAAAAGATAAAGTAACGGAATAGGTGTATTTATTGAAAAGTTTATATAAGCTTTTTTATCATTTTATGAGCGTTTTTTTAGAAAAATGATATAATGTGAGATGGTTAAGAAAGGAGTCAATAAAATGGCAAAAGTTGATATTATTTCTGGATTCTTAGGTGCTGGTAAAACAACACTTATTAAAAAATTATTAAATGAATCTTTAAAAGATGAAAAGTTAGTACTCATTGAAAATGAGTTTGGTGAAATTGGAATTGATGGTGGTTTTATGCGTGATGCAGGTATTACTGTCAATGAATTGAGTCAGGGTTGTATTTGTTGCAGTCTTGCAGGTGATTTTGAAACAGCTTTAAAGGAAGTTGTAGATACATATCATCCTGATCGTATTATTATTGAACCAACAGGTGTTGGTAAGTTATCTGATATTATTGCAGCTGTACAGAAGGTACATGGTGCTGATTTAACACTTGATCGTTTCTTTACTGTAGTAGATGCAAAGAAATGTAAGATGTATCATAAGAACTTTGGTGAGTTCTTTAATAACCAGATTGGTGCAGCAAGCTGTGTAATCTTAAGCCGTTCACAGGATGTGTCTGAAGAAAAGATTGCGGAATGTTTAGATATTATTAGAGAATTAAATCCTCATGCACCAGTCGTTACTACTCCATGGGATCAAATTACAGGTGATATGATTCTTGAAGCAAGTAATCATAAGGATGCTTTAGAAAAGGCATTGATTGCGGCTGAAAAGGAACATCAGGAAAGTGTTCATGGACATCATCATGAACATCATCATCACCATGATCATGACCATGAATGTGGTCACCATCATGATCATGACCACGAATGCGAATGTGAACATCACCATGACCATGATCACGAATGTGAATGTGGTCATCATCACGATCATGAACATCATCACCATGATGGAGAAAGCACATTATACTATGATGAAGAAGATATGCATGATGCTGATGAAATATTCAATAGTATCGGTATTGAAACAGCCCATCCATTTACTAAAGAAGAACTTGATGATAAATTAAAGACTTTAGGTACTGATGAATCTTTAGGTCATATTCTTCGTTCTAAGGGTATTGTGAAGGGTACTGATGGTAAATGGTTTGAGTTTGACTTTGTAAGTGGTGATTATGAAATCCGTGAATGTTCACCAGATGTTGGTGGAAGAATGTGTGTGATTGGTGAAAATCTTGATGCACATAAAATCTATGATTTAATGAAAGGTTAATGTATGGATAATTTAGAAACAAGAATTTATCTATTTACTGGCTTTTTAGAAAGTGGTAAAACAACATTTATCAACGATACAATTATTAATACTGACTTCTGTGATTATGAGACATCTGTGCTTATTGTGACAGAAGAAGGTGAAGTAGAATATAATGAAGCAGCTATTAAGGAACATAACTGTGAAATCGTTTATGTAGAGAATGAAGAAGAATTTACTGCCGACTTCTTTAAGGATTTAAAGGAAAAATATCATCCTACACAGGTTCTTGTAGAATTAAATGGTATGTGGAATGTAGATCAGTTTGTAGAATCAAAATTCCCTGAAAACTGGGATGTTGTACAGATTCTAACTACTATCAATGCCTCTACTTTCCAGCTTTACGTGAATAACATGCGTGCACTCTTATTCCAACATTGTGCTAAGAGTGACTTAGTCATCTTTAATCGTATTGAAGATGGTATGAAGAAGTCTACTTTAAGAAACAACATCAAGGCAATGAATCCTGTATGTCAGATCATCTATGAAAATAAAGATGGTTCTGTAAATACTATGCAGGATGATGAATTACCATATGATTATACACAGGATCATTTAGAAGTTGCTGATCATGATTTTGGTATCTTCTGTTATGATGCGATGGAACATCCAGAACGTTATGATCAAAAGACAATTAAAATCAAAGGTAAATTCATAGGTCGTGATAAAGTGATTCCTAATGGTTTTATTCTTGGTCGTTATGCAATGGTATGCTGTGAACAGGATACTTCATTAATTGGTATGCTTTGTGTAAGTGAATATGCATCTAAATTCATACCTAATGAATGGCTTCTATTAGAAGGTCATACACATATTGAATATGATCCATCTATGAATGCGAATATCTGTGTTCTTGATGTAGATCATGTTGAAGGAGCTAAACCTTTAGACAACGAATATGTTACATTTGATTAATCCAGGATATTTTCCTGGATTTTTTTCGCATTATAAAACTAGATGTTACGTATAGTAAATACGTACTACTTCGCACATTCCATGTATTTAACTAAAGTCATTAATTCTATTCCCAAAAGACCATAAAAATCATTTAAATGAGTCATAAAAAATCAATCATGTAAGCCTCTAAATTATAGAGCATCCTAACATAATTTATTATGCACTATTGTTTTAGGAATGTATTTTTTAGAACTATGTAATAGTTCTTTAGGAGCAGTTCATAAACCATATTATTTTCAAATGCTTTTTAGCGGTAATAGAAAAGGTGTCTGCCATTTTATAGCAAACACCCTTTCTTAATGACACGAAGGAATTAGTTTTCTTTATCTTAATACCATTGCCTATTTCACCTAAAGAAGCATATCATGAGTATCATTATGATATTTTTGTTGCGTTGTATAATTACCTATAGCAACATTTTACTTAAAAAGAGCGATTTCATTTAATACATAAGTATAATTTTAGAATTACTCATGTTTAGTTAAGATTAAAAAACCAAATATGATAATAAGCGCAATAATAACAATGCAACAAGCAAGAATGTAATCAAGGACAATAATATGATTAAGTTCTGGTTGAGCTAAATAAGTATTACTAAGCAATGAATTAATAATAAAAACCATTAGATAAGACAAAAGAATTGAGACAACAATTTTCACAATCATTTTATTTTTCATTGTACTATTTCCTTCCGTTAAAATAGTTAGTACTTATAATTTTATTGTAATATATTAACATAGAAAACTACAGATTTTTTATATTACAGTTATTAATGTAAAATATAAGCAAGAAGATAGATTTAAAAAGACAGGGGGGAGGATAATGATAAAATATATATAAGAAATAATACTTCAGTTTGGAGGAACATACATGAAGAACAGTATAGTGGTAAAATTTTTCATTTGGTTTATTGCATCACTTTTCGCTTTAGTTTGTGTTAAAAAAATAGTCTATATTATATCACCTTATGATACAGATATTAAAGCCTATGGCTTAGTGATTATTGGACTGATTATTATCTTTGGTCTTCTAATCCTTAAAAAACTGGATGACTTAAAACACAAATAATATTCTTAAGAAAGGGGAGCTTGCCCCTTTTTTATTGATTTAATGGCTATTTTTTCGTATAATAGGCAAGGTTATCGAGGTGATAAAATGAAAGATTTTTGGTATGAATGTAAACACGTATGTAAACAGACAGGCGCAAGATATGGGATTCTTCATACACCACATGGTGATGTAGAAACACCTATGTTCATGCCTGTAGGAACACTGGCAACAGTAAAAGGTATTTCTCCTGAACAGCTTAAAGAAATGGGCTCTCAGGTTGTACTTGCAAATACTTATCATTTATGGTTAAGACCAGGAAGTGATATTGTAAGAGATGCAGGCGGGCTTCATCAGTTCATGAACTATGATGGACCTATTCTTACAGACTCTGGAGGATTCCAGGTATTCTCATTAGGCAAGACACGTAAGATTGAAGAAGAAGGTGTGACCTTCAAGAGTATTGTGGATGGTTCTAAGCTATTCTTATCTCCCGAAAAGTCTATCGCAATTCAGGAAGATCTAGGTGCTGATATTATTATGAGTTTTGATGAATGTGCACCATATCCATGTACTCATGATTATATGAAGAACTCTGTAGAAAGAACATTAAGATGGGCTAAGAGAGGTCAGGAAGCACATAAGAGAGAAGACCAGGCTTTATTTGGTATTGTCCAGGGTGGTGAGTTTGCGGATTTACGTGAACTAAGTGCTAAGACTTTAGTTGATATGGATTTCCCTGGTTATTCTATTGGTGGTACTTCTGTAGGTGAACCTAAACCAATCATGTATAAGATGATTGAAGATAGTGTTAAGTGGTTGCCTGAAGATAAGCCTAGATATTTAATGGGTGTAGGTAATCCTATTGATTTAATTGAAGGTGCTATAAGAGGTATTGATATGTTTGACTGTGTACTTCCTACACGTGTCGCAAGACATGGTGCACTTATGACACATCATGGACGTATAAATATCAATAATGAAAAGTATAAACGTGACTTCACTCCTATTGATGATAAGTGTCACTGTTATGCATGTAGAAATTATACAAGAGCTTATTTAAGACATCTTCACAAGTGTGATGAAATCTTTGGTAAGTCTTTATTATCTATTCACAATGTTGCATTCTTATTAGATCTTGCAGCAGATATTAGAAAAGCAATTCAAGAAGACCGTTTAGCTGATTTTAAGGAAGAATTCTTAGAACAGTATGGTCGTGATGTTTATGAAAGGGCGTTTTAGTTTTATGGATATTGAATTATTTGATTATGATCTTCCAGAAGAATTAATTGCACAGACACCATTAAAGAAACGTGATACTTCACGTTTAATGGTTCTAGATAAAGAAACAGGAGATGTTGAACATAAACATTTCTATGATATTCTCGATTATCTAAAGCCAGGTGATGTGCTTGTAAGAAATAATACAAAGGTTATTCCAGCACGTCTTTATGGTCTTAAGGAAGAAACGGGTGGACATGTAGAAGTTCTTTTATTAAAGGATCTTCATGATGATTTATGGGAATGTTTAGTAGGTAATGCGAAGATTGTAAAGCTAGGTACTGTGATTACTTTTGGTGATGGTCGTTTAAAGGCTCAGTGTACTGAAATCAGAGAAGAAGGTATTCGTATCTTCAAGATGATTTATGATGGAATTTTCTATGAAATTCTTGATCAGTTAGGTATTATGCCTTTACCACCATATATTAAAGAAAAGTTGAATGATCCTGATCGTTATCAGACAGTCTATGCAAAAGTAGAAGGTAGTGCTGCTGCCCCTACTGCAGGCTTACATTTTACTGAAGAATTACTTCAGAAAGTAAGAGAAAAAGGGGTTGAAATCCTAGATGTGACTTTACATGTTGGTTTAGGTACATTTAGACCTGTTAAGGTAGAAAATGTATTAGAACATCATATGCATAGTGAATATTATGAAATTAGTGAAGAAGTAGCTGAAAAATTAAATCAGGCTAAAAAAGAAGGTAGACGTATTATTGCGGTTGGTACTACTTCTTGCCGTACACTAGAAGCCAACCATTCTAAATATGGATGCTTCAAAGCAGCTCATGAAAATACAAATATCTTTATTTATCCTGGTTATACATTTACTGGTATTGATGCATTGATCACAAACTTCCATCTTCCTAAGTCTACATTAGTGATGCTTGTAAGTGCTCTTGCAGGTAGAGAACATATCTTAAATGCTTATAAGATTGCAGTAAATGAGAAATATCGTTTCTTCTCATTTGGTGATGCAATGTTTATTCACTAATGAAACAGAATTATCGTTTAGTGATGTTGGAGACTCTTAAACATTTAGAAGGACGTCCAAAGTTATTGCTTCATGCATGCTGTGGCCCTTGTTCTTCTAATGTGATTAAGGAGTTATGTCAGTACTTTGATATTACTATTTATTATACAAATAGTAATATCTACCCTGCTGATGAGTATCATCGTCGTGAATCTGAGTTAGAAAGATTTGTGAAAGAGTTCAATGATAAAGAGAACCAGAATGTACAAGTGGTAGAAGATACTTATGATCCTGAAGAATATTTAACGCATATTGCGCCATATAAGGATACTGGAGAAAAGGGCTACCGCTGTTATGTGTGTTATAAAGTAAGAATGGAGAAAGCAAGAGATTATGCTAGAATGCATGGTTTTGATTATTGGACAACTGTGTTGTCTGTTTCTCCTCATAAGAATAGCCAATGGATTAATGAGATTGGTGATGATTTAGATCTAGAAGCACCAAAATTCCTTCATAGTGATTTTAAGAAGGATAATGGTTATTTGAAATCAACACGTATGAGTGATGAATATCATATGTATAGACAGAACTACTGTGGCTGTGTTTATAGCTATCAGGAGATGCTGGAAAGAGAAAAAACAGACCTCTAATGAGATCTGCTTTTTAAGTTATCTAAGAATAGTTTAATCTTCTCAGTCGCAAGTTTTAATTCTTCTAGTGAGTATGCATAAGAGACACGGATAAATCCTTCTCCAGCATCACCAAAGGCTGTACCTGGTACACAGGCTACCTTCTGATCATTTAATAGTTCTTCACAGAATTCTTCAGATGTGAGTCCTGTAGAACGGATACATGGGAATACATAGAAAGCACCCATTGGGTTAAATGTATGAAGTCCCATATCATTAAATGTTTTTACAAGGAAGTTTCTACGTGAGAGATAAGAGGATCTCATTTCTTCTACTTCTTTATCACAATGTCTCAGTCCATCTATTGCACCATATTGTGCACCAGTAGGTGCTGACATGATAATATACTGATGAATCTTACACATTGCCTTAGAGAGTACTGGGTTTGCAAGGACATAACCTAATCTCCAGCCTGTCATAGCATAAGCTTTAGAGAAACCATTGATGACAATAATCTGATCTCTGATTTCTGGGAATGAAGCCAATGTACTAAATGGTTCTTCATAACTTAATTCTGCATAGATTTCATCTGATATAACAATAATACCTGATTCTTTAATAATCGGTACAAGTTTCTCATAGTCTTCTCTTGTCATTGCCCCACCTGTTGGGTTTGAAGGGAAGTTGATCAACATGACCTTTGTCTTTGGTGTAATAGCTGCTTTAAGCTTTTCAGGTGTTAATTTGAATTCATCTTTTTCTTCTAGGTGAATTCTTACAGGTACTCCTCCTGAAAGAATAACACTTGGTTCATAAGCAACATATCCTGGGTCTAAGATAATCATTTCATCACCTGGATTCATTAAGGCTCTTACTGCAATATCGATACCTTCTGAACCACCTACAGTCACAATGATTTCATTTTCAGGATCATAATGTACACCAAAACGACGATAATAATAATTACTAATTTCCTGACGTAATTCTAATAAACCTCTGTTTGCAGTATAGAAAGTACGTCCTTTTTCAATTGAATAGATTGCAGCTTCTCTAATCTTCCAAGGTGTCGCAAAATCAGGTTCCCCTACACCTAATGAAATAACACCTTCCATCTGGTTCGCAAGATCAAAGAACTTACGAATACCACTTGGTTTAATAGTTTGTGCTGCAGTACTTAATTTCTTCTCATAATCCATTTTATGGAGTCACCACCAGTCGCGTATTTTTACCATCTTCATCATCTACTAGGACATGTCCATCTGTTTTGTATGGCTTTAACACAAATGTTGTTTTTGTTCCTGTAACACCTGGAATACATGCTAATTTAGATGCAACAAAGTGTGCGACTTCCTGCATAGTACGACCCTTTACAATGCACATAAAATCATAATCACCTGATAATAAATACATTGTTTCAATTTCTTCGTACTTATAAATATGTGACGCAATACGATCATAACCATATTCTCTTTCAGGAATAGCATTAATCTCAATCATCGCAGTCACAAGTTCAGTATTTGTCTTGTCCCAGTTGACAATAGTATGGTAACCACAAATAATCTTCTCTTTTTCTAGTCTATTTAATCTTTCTACAATGCTGTCTTTAGATTCTGCTAGCGCGGCGGCTAGGTCAGAAACCTTATATCTCGCATTTTTCTGTAATAATTGAATTAAAAGACCATCACTCATAGATAAAAGTTCCTTATTATCCAACCTCTTGTCCTCCTTTGACTATTTTACAATTATTTTATAATAACGAAACTCATTAGTAAATAGAGAATAATTATGATAAAATATTCTCATATGGAGGTGTGCTATGAAAACGTTTTATGTTGCAAGCTACGGTAAAGGTGACGATAAAGGAATCTATATCGTTTCTTTTAATGAAGAAACATTGGAATTAAAGAAAATACAACAGATCTTAACTCAAGATTTTCCATCATATCTGATTGCGAAGAATAAAGAACTTTATGTATCTTATAAGAATGCAAGATCTAATAATGAAGGTGGAGGATTAGGAAGTTTTAGTATTCATAAGGATGAATTGATTCTTAATAATAACTATTCTTCTTCTGGTAGAAGTTATACACATTTATGTATCTCTGATGATAATAAGTATATCTTTGCTGCTAATTATCATGTTGGTGCAACAGCTGCTTATAAACTAGAAAATTATCGTATTGATCATAAAATTGGTGCTGTGAGACATACTGGTATGGGTCCTGATTTATTAAAGAGACAGACTGCACCTCATGTACATAATGTTGGTTTTACACCTGACAGACGTTTCTTATATGCTGTAGATTTAGGTGCTGATAAGATTGTGATGTACAATTATAAAGATGGTGTTCTTAAAGAGAATACAGATTATACAGTAAATGTTGTACCTGGTTCTGGTCCTAGACATTTGATTTTCTCACAGGATGGGCGTTATGGTTATCTCATTAATGAGATTGCGAATAAGATCATGGTCTTTAAGTATCATGAGGGTCGTATGAGTTTAGTTCAGGCTATTCATTGTATTCCACGTCATTTTAAGGGATTTAATGCAGCTGCCGCAATTCATCTCACAAAGAGTGGAGAACATCTACTTATTTCTAATAGAGGTCATAATTCTATTGCCTTATATAGAGTCAATAAAGAGAATGGTAAGATTTCTTTACTTTATATGGTACATACTGGTAAAGAACCTAGAGACTTCAATATTATTGATGATAAGTATGTTATTGTAGGTGCACAGGAAGATAATAAGCTTCAGGTACTTACTTTTGATGAAGAGAATGAAAAGCTATTGATGACAGATTCTGAATTAGAGATTCCTGCACCTGTATGCGTATGTGTTGAAGATTGAGCTTAGCTCAATCTTTTTTTTTACTAAAAAAGTATATCCGAGGATATACTCATTCTTTGTTGAGCTTATTCAAGATCAAGATTCCAAATAGGATAATAAGGAAGATCATCAGAAACTCTACTTCTTTGTCATGATAACTTATCAACCCTGTCACAAGACTCGCTAATGGTAATCCTACATAGAGAGCGATAAAAAATGATGCAACGACCTCTCCTATTATAATAAGTGCTTTCTTCATAGCTTTCTCCTTTCACTACACGAAAGCATATCTTTTAATATAACTATATATAAATCGTCAAAAAAAACAATATGATATATATCATTGACTGAATATTAAGTAATTTAAAGATTCTTTGAGAATAAATATATAGGAGGGTCCTTATGGATGAACTGATGAGAAATTTATATTTATTCTTAACAGAAGCAGAGAGAGGTGATGTATTAAGAATACATGTGACTGAAACAAATGAATGTTATGAATTTAGTTATGATGAAGTCATGGATATTGTATTCCATAATAGAATTCCAGAAAGGTTTAAAAAAGAAGTAGGTCCTACTAATTAGGATCTACTTCTTTACTTTTATGGTGATGATGACTTCATCATCTGTTTCATCGATGTTTTCTTCTACATCAGTCCCAGCATCAGTGACCATCTTCACTGCCTGATTGATTGTGTTGAGTGCTATTTTAACACTTTTAGAGAATGTACGTACATGTGGTTTTTCTTTTTTAGGTGCTAATAGTTTCGCAATTCTTTTTTCTGTTTCATCGACAGTCAAGTTATGTTCAAGAATCTCCTTCAACATATTATTTTGTTGTGCTGTATCTTCTAGTTTTAATAAAGCACGGGCATGTCTTTCAGAGATTTCTTTTTTCTTAACTGATTCCTGTACTGTCATAGGAAGCTTTAAGAGTCTAAGTTTATTGGCCACTGTAGACTGCTTCTTACCTACCTTTTCAGCGAGCTGGGCTTGTGTTAAACCCTGTGTATCTAGAATCTGCTGGTAAGCTAAGGCTTCTTCTATTGCCGAAAGATTTTCTCTTTGAATATTTTCTACTAATGCGGCGTTGGCTGTCTGATTGTCATCGAGTTCCTGAATGATACATGGCACTTCTGTAATACCTGCTAGTTTACAAGCACGGTATCTTCTTTCCCCTACAACAATCTGATATTTACCCTCATATTCTCTGACTACGATAGGCTGTAAAAGACCATTCTGCATAATAGATTCAGCGAGTTCCTGGATCTTCTCATCTTCAAAATGAGTTCTTGGCTGTTCTTTATTCGCAACAATATCATTGATATCTAAGAAACAATAAGCATCTTTAATAACGTTCCTTTTCTTTCTATAAAGGCTTCTTCTTAATTTGTCCATAGTTTCTTGGGTACTTTGCAGGTGTTGATTTCACTTTCTTGATCACGATGTTATGACGATAATCATTCTGATCACTTAAAGTAAAAGTAAAATCATCCATCACTTCTCCTCCAAGTACCTTTATGCCTCCCTTCGCATCTTTTAATTCTTCAGGGGCTTTGAGTCCTTTTAATGAAAGGAAGTAACCATCTTTCTTCACTAATGGGAGACAAAGTTCATCTAAGATATTTAATCTTGCAACTGCACGTGCCATGACAATATCAAATGATTCACGATGATCTTTACAGAAATCTTCAGCACGTGATGCAACTGCTTGAATATGATCTAATTCTAATTCTTTGAATAAATGATTCAAGAATGTGATTCTCTTATTCAAAGAATCTACAATAGTGACATTTAATTCTGGATAAACGATTTTAAGTGGAACTGAAGGGAATCCAGCACCTGCACCTACATCACAGATTGTTTGATTAGAAAACGGGAAATCAAACGCAATTGTAAGAGAATCATAGAAGTGTTTTAAATAAACGCCTTCTCTATCTGTAATAGCGGTTAAATTCATCTTCTCATTCCATTCTACTAGTATTTCATAATACTTTTCAAACTGTTTAATCTGTTTTTCTGAAAGCACAATGCCCTTTTCTTCTAAGCTCACAATAAATTCTTGTTGTGTCATATTAATCTCCGTATTGTGTTTTTAAGTGAATAAGTAAAACAGAAATATCTGCAGGATTAATACCAGAAATACGTGTTGCCTGACCAATAGTTACAGGTCTGACCTTCTTTAGTTTCTGTCTTGCTTCTAATGATAAGTTTAATACATCATCATAGTCTAAGTCAGCAGGAATCTGCTTTTCTTCCATATTCTTTACTTTTTCTACTTGTCTTAATGTTTTTTCAATATATCCCTTATATTTAATAAGAATAGTGACTCTTCTCATTTCTTCTTCAGTTAAGTCAACATGTTCAATATAAGGTAATAAGTCTTCATAAACTAATTCTGGTCTTTGAAGAATAGCACGGGCAGTTACACCTTCTTTTAAACGTGTTGAGCCCTTCTCTTCTAAAAGGTCATTGATTTCACTCTTAGGTGAGAAATGAATGGTATCTAGACGTTCTATTTCAGCATGGATACGATTCATTTTATCTAGATAAAGTGAATAGACTTCATCATTTACAAGACCTGCATCATGGCCATATTTTCTTAATCTTTCATCCGCATTATCATGTCTTAATAATAATCTATATTCAGCACGACTTGTTAACATACGATATGGTTCTTTAGTACCTTTAGTCACTAAGTCATCAATCAATACACCAATATAAGCTTCATCACGTTTCAAGATTAAAGGTTTATTCCCCTTTACCTTCTTAGACGCATTAATACCGGCAATAAGACCCTGACCTGCTGCTTCTTCATAACCTGAAGTACCATTGATCTGACCTGCAGTAAAGAGGTTCTTTAAGACCTTTGTTTCTAGACTAGGCCATAACTGTAATGGATCAATCGCATCATATTCAATCGCATATGCATATTTTAAAATAGTGCAGTTTTCAAGTCCTGGTAATGAATGCACCATCTTTTCCTGAATATCATGAGGCATTGATGTAGAGAATCCCTGTACATAGATTGTATTCATTTCCTTAGATTCTGGTTCTAGGAAAATCTGATGTCTTTCCTTATCCGCAAACTTAACAACCTTATCTTCAATAGAAGGGCAGTAACGTGGTCCAATACCTTTAATAAGTCCTGAGAACATCGCACATTTATCTAGATTATCTCTAATAAGTTTATGTGTCTTGGCTGTTGTATATGTTAAGTAACATACAGTCTGATCTTCTACTGGTGTGAAATGTGTTGTTTCATATGAGAATGAAAGTTTCGCATCTGTACCAGGCTGTACTGTTGTTTTTGAATAATCAATAGAATTGATTTCTACACGAGGTGGTGTACCTGTCTTTAATCTTTGGATTCTAAATCCATAATCCTTCAACTTACTTGATAAATATAAGCTTTCCTTCTGTTTATCTGGTCCACTAGGAGTCTTAGAATGACCTACAAGGACTTCAGCCTTTAAATAAGTTCCTGTAGTAAGAATTGTAGTATGAGATTCATAACGTGTACCATCTGCAAGGATAACACCCTTACACTCATCACCTTCTACAATCAAATCCTCTACCATTGCTTCTACAATATCAAGATTTTCTTGTTCCTTTAATACTTTCTGCATATAGCGTGGATAAGCTTTCTTATCTGCCTGTGCACGAAGAGACTGAACACCTGGTCCTTTTGCAGTATTCAACATCTTCATCTGAAGGTAAGTCGCATCTGTAGTTTTACCCATCTGTCCCCCAAGTGCATCTATTTCTCTTACAATAATACCCTTTGCAGGTCCTCCGATGGAAGTATTACAAGGCATGCTTCCTGCATTAGAGAAGTTGCTTGTAATAAGTAATGTTTTATTTCCTGTTCTTGCACCAGCAAGACATGCTTCAATACCTGCATGGCCAGCACCTACAACTATAATATCGTACACTATAAACGACCTTCCTTTCTTATTTAATACGTGTCTATATTAACACATCAATTCGCGTTTGTCATTATACTACAAATGCATTATTATGGTGTAAAATTCAATCAAAAATGTTGGTGGTATGATATAATAAAAACGGTGATGAACGATGAAAGAAAAAGATATTTTAAAGATCTATAATAATTATTGTATCATTGGGATGAGTCCTGATCCTGAGAAGTACAGTTATCAAATATATCAGTGCTTAAAGAATGCAGGTAAGCATGTCTATGGCATATCTCCTAAGTATGACACAATAGACAATGACAAGATATATACATCTCTGATGGATATAGAGTATCCTGTAGATGTTGTTGTTTTTGTCGTCAATAAAACAATTGGTATGACTTATATCAGAGAGATGAGAGAGCTGGGTATTAAGTATGCCTGGATGCAGCCAGGAACTTATGATGAAGATTTACTTCATGCTTTTCATGATCAGGGAATAGAAACAATAGAAAATTGTGTATTACAGGTCATGAATAGTTAAATCAAATATAGATTCATGTAATGGGAAGGTGATATCGACTTGGATATCATCTTTTTTAGTATCTTTAAAATCTACTGTATCTAATGTTTCTTTTCTATCTGATATCACTTGATAACCAAAATCATATTGCTGGGATAAAGAGAAACCAATAGAACTCATAATGACAGGATCACCATGTAATTGAATCATCTGCTCTGTCTGTAATCTAAAGAAGTTCTGATAAGGAATCTGGTCAATGCCAGTTTCTAATGCCTGTTCAACAGCCATAAAGAAATAAGAAGAAAACTTCCCATAAGGGAATCCTACGACATAAGGTGTGCCATACTTCTCTTTTAACAATTCTGCAATCTTTAATCCTTTCACTGATACTACAATATTTACATCTGCATAACCGGCCATATCCAATGATGTATCATGATATAAGAATGTTGTAAGGACATTGTATTTCTGTTCAGTAAAGTAATCCTTTAATATTTCATAGACTTCTTCATCAAATAAATCAGGTGTTAAACCTAATAGATTAATAGAAGTTACAGGCATCTGTAAGTTATATTGAATATCTGGTAATTGATCTACTAATATGCATAATTCTTCTTCTGTATAATTCATATATGTACCTCATTTTTTCTTCATTATATCATAGTTTTTAGTTTGCA
>NZ_DBPF01000096.1:0-1646 GCF_002299355.1 Catenibacterium sp. UBA627 | reverse complement strand
AGGAGAAAGCCATATTGATGTATTAAAAGGCATTGATATGACTATTAATAAAGGAGAATTCTGTGTATTGCTTGGTCCTTCTGGTTCTGGTAAATCTACACTACTTAATATTATTGTGGTATTGATAGTTTAGATGAGGGAGAACTTATTATTAATAAACATCATTTAAAGGCAATGAAAGAGAAGGAATTAAGTCAATACAGACGTGATCATCTAGGTTATAAATTAGTGGCGAAAAACCTATAGGCTTGCCTATGGGATGAAAGCCACATAATTTTTACATAAGTTTTGTATAGAGCAGATATATAATGTATGTATAAAAATAGAAAAGACCTTTTAATTAATGGGAAGACCAAAATCAAATAATGTTCAAATAAACATATCTATTCCTATGGAATGGAAAATAGAACTTGAAAACCTTGCACGTATCTATTCTGCTGAGGAAGGCGAGACTATTACATTTCTTGATCTTATACGCAGAGGCGTTCAGGAAAAATATTGGCTTAAAGAGCAGGGTAGTGGGTGAAGAGAAATATCACAGTGCTTTACATTGTAAATATCTAACACAATATCATATCATATGGTGTCCTAAATTCAGATTTTTGGTTTTAAAAGATAATGTTGATAATAGTTTAAAGCAGATATTACAGAAAATTTGTAACGATTATAATTATCATATAAAAGCACTTGAAGTGATGCCAGACCATATACATATTTTCGTAGATGTGCCACAGACTGTCGCTCCTTATGCGATGTGGCTAGAACTCTTAAAAGCATCAGCAGCTTAAAAAGTTCTATGCAAGATGTGGAACTTTATGGTCAGGAGGGTATTTGTCTCAACTGCAGAACGCATAAGCGAAGCTGCAGTAGTTAAGTATATAGAGGAACTAAAAAATGATTAGTGACGAAGAATACAAAAAGACTCTAAAACAATTTCATAAGCTTTCTGATAGACATATTCTAGCTGCTGAAACTGATATGTCTTCTTCTGATATACAAAAAGTTGTAAAGCTTTCAGATAAAATCAGAAAAGCAGGCAATGAACTTATAGGTCTTATGAGAAAGAATTATAACCAGCTTATGCGTACCAAGAGATATCGTAAACTGCTTATATTATATGGCTCTACGAAAGACGAGAAAAAACGTAAACATTTTGGTGACCAGCTCAATGAAATGCAAAAGCAGTATGATGTTACCTGGGATTTCTGCAGGAAATCAATGATATTTATCGGTAAGAAGTATAACGTAGATGCGGTCTTTGCCCTTACTAAAGCTGAAGATATTTGGCGTGGCATGGAAAAATGTTTATATGGTAATGGTAATATCTTACATTTTTCTAAATACAGAGACTTACCCTGTATAAGGGCAAAATAGATGAATCGTGGAATCCCTATATTCGTTAAGGATAATAAGCTGCAATACAAACTTGGCAGGACTGTATTTGGAATAAAGATTAATGATAGATTTCAGACAGATGAAGTAAATGCAGTATTAGATTATCTTGCTGAACCTGAGATTGTGAATAATAAAGCCGTGCAGACACTCATGGATGAAGCGTACTGTATTGATACATATAGACCATGCTATGCTACTCTTGTACCGAAATTAATTCGCGGTAAATACAGAGTATATCTACATTTAACCAT
>NZ_DBPF01000115.1:0-6743 GCF_002299355.1 Catenibacterium sp. UBA627 | reverse complement strand
GCACCAAGTGTCTTGAATGCTCTGATTTCTGCAGGTGTTTCAAATTGTGGTCCTTTAAAGAAACAATAAACGCCTTCTTTTACATCTACATTCACTTTCTTTGCGGATTCTATGGCAAGAGAACGTAATGTTGATGTATAAACATCAGTCATATCCTTGAAACGTGGTCCAAAGTCATCTAGATTAGGTCCTCTTAAAGGTGATGGCATCATGAATGATAAATGATCAGAAATAATCACAATCTGTCCTGGATTTAAATCATCTCTTACACCACCACAGGCATTTGTCACAATAAGGTTCTTAATACCTAAAGCACTAAATACACGAATAGGCATTGTGACTTTCTGCATATCATAGCCTTCATAGAAATGGAAACGTCCTTTCATACAGGCAACAGTCTTACCACCTATTTCACCAATAATTAATTTACCAGCATGTCCTGGTACAGTAGAAACAGGGAAATAAGGGATATCCTTATAATCAATTTCTACAGGTTCATTAATCACATCAGCAAGTGGTCCTAAACCTGAACCTAATACAATAGCAACATCAATAGGATTTTTATAACGTGACTGAATATAATCACGTGCAGCATAAATTTCATCAATATACATAAATATACCTCCATATCTATTATAGTCTATATCATTCGCAAATATCTTATAAAAATGATAAAATAAGCCTAATAAGGAGGGTGATACCATGCATTTAGAAGACTATCGTTTATTTGATACTAAAGTATTTAGAGATGTTGTACATGATTATATACATGTAGAATATATGCCTATCTGGAAGCTCATTAATACAAAAGAGTTTCAGCGTTTAAGACGTATTAAACAGCTCGGAGGTACATCCATGGTATTTCCAAGTGCAGAACATTCACGTTTTGTGCATTCCTTAGGTGTTTATGAAATAACACGCCAAATGACAGAACTTGAACAAGTTAAAAAACACTTAACCGACTATGAACGATTGACTGTATTATGTGCTGCCCTATTACATGATTTAGGACATGGTCCTTTCTCTCATTCATTTGAAGGAATCTTCCAATACAATCATGAAGAGATGACCACAGCGCTTATTAGAGGACATACAGAAGTCCATGAAGTCCTAACACAAATAGATTCTCATTTACCTGAAGATGTGGCAAGTATTATAGAAAAGAAAGCCGATAAGCCAATGTTAGTGCAGATGATTTCTAGTCAGGTGGATGCTGATCGTATGGATTACCTTCTACGTGATTCTTATAACTGTGGTGTGACTTATGGACAGTTTGATTTATCAAGAATACTACGTACTATGCGTATTGTAGATAATCGTATTGTCTTTAAATCATCCGGTGTACAAGCAATCGAAGACTATATTCTAGCTCGTTATTATATGTACTGGCAGGTTTATTATCATCCCGTATCTAGAAGCTATGAACAGGTGCTAGGGAGTGTTATGAAACGTGTAAAGGATCTTTATAAAGAACACTATACCTTTAAATCTTCATTTCCACTTCTTATTCCTTTCTTAGAAGATAACTTTACACCTGAACAATTTGTGAAGCTGGATGAAACATCATTACTTTATTATATAAGATGCTTTATGGATGAAGAGGATACCATCCTTAAGGATTTATCGACTCGTTTATTAGAAAGAAAATTATTTAAATATCGTACACTTAAGGGTGATGAAGATTATGAAAATACACGAAAGATATGTATAGAAGAGGGATTGGATCCTCGCTATTATGTCACAAGTGATGCGATTATGAATCAGGTGCCTTATAAGCGTATGAAGGTCAGACATGCAAATGAAGTAGAGATCCTTAAGGAAGATGGAACAATCAGTTCTCTACCAGAAGAATCAGAAATTGTACAGGCTATATTATTAGGTAAAGCCAAACAGGATCAGAAGATCTTTTCTACAAGACAAGTGATTCGACGTTCTTCTTTTAGATATCAATATTTTAGTAACTATATGGATGCTCAGGGAACGCACTATATCCTTGAACAGACTTCTAAAGAATGGTCTCAGGAAGGATTATTCTTAGAATTCTATCAAGAAGATCATGTTATTGGATGTGCACATATTATTGATAATTGTGTGAAAGATATTGTATTACTTCCCGATGACCGTAGAGAATTCTATGAGAAAGAAGTATTAGGTGCCATAGAGGATTTATTCAAGAAACAACATATACATGTAGTGAAGATCGTTCCTTATTCACAATCTCTTGATTTTTACTTAGAAAATGGGTATCGTACAGAAGGTTGCTATATAATTAAGGAGGTAGAATGATGAAAAAAAGAATTTCTTATGAATGTTTATTGGTGAATGGTCCAGTAAAAGAAAAAGTAAAATATAAAGAGGTTGGGGATCATTATGAAGACAAAGGGATTCATTATATCTCTTTTGAAGTAGATGGAAAACCTATTCGTATTCAATATGATCAAACACATGTTCATCTTGTGAATGATCAATCTGTATTACATTTTAATAAGGATATGCGTGTACCGAATAAATATACATTACCCTATGGTATTGTAGAACTTCATACAAATGTGGTTTCTTTAGAATATAGAGAAGGCACAATGAAGTTCATTTATGAGCTCTATGATCAAGAGCATCTTGTAACAAAAGCTTATATGATGGTGCATTATTCTGATATAGATGAAGAAGGAATGCCTTCATGAAACATATAAAACGTTTTACAGCATTGTTTTTTGAATATCTTTATCGTTTTATTCAGTTCTTATTGAGTCCGATTGTAATCTATATTGCGCTTATTTGTATTCAGGCTATTTATCTTCTATACTTTGCGTCAATACTCACAGACTTTAATGGCGTGGTTCGTTTCTTATTTATCTCACTTTCCGCATTTATGATCTTTTATTTAATTAGTAAAGATGAGAATACAAATTATAAGATGACATGGATCTTCTTTATCATGCTGTTACCTAATGTGGGTGGACTACTCTATCTTTTATTAGGTAATAAGAGACCTTCACGCTGGTTAAAGAAAAAGATTCAGCCAGAAGTACAATATTTCAATCAAACAAGACAACAAGATCCAGTTATTAGAAACCAGATTATTAATAGGAAGATTATTTCTTTAGATTATCTCAACAGACAATCATTCCCTATCTATAATCATACAGAATGTAAATATTATTCATTAAGTGATTATAACTACCAGGATATGATTAAAGATCTTCTACATGCAAAACATTTTATCTTTATGGAATACTTTATTGTGTCTAAAGGTCTTATGTTTGATACTATCATCGGTATTTTAAAACAGAAGGTCAAGGAAGGTGTCGATGTTCGTTTTATCTTTGATGACTTCGGTTCCTTTACAACTGTACCTCTTCACTTTGCGAAGAAGCTAGAAGAAGCAGGTATTAAAACAGTGATGTTCAATCGTTTTATTCCGGTCTTCTCTTTAAGTCAGAACCACAGAGACCATCGTAAGATCTGTGTAATTGATGGTTATATTGGTTATTCTGGAGGGTTTAACTTGGCTGATGAGTATATCAACTGTAAAATGCGTTTTGGACATTGGAAGGATACAGGTATTCGTTTAGAAGGAGAAGCAGTATGGTCATTGACATCTATGTTCCTTTCCACATTCTATGCCTATCATAAGGAATATCATGGAGAAGATATAGAACAATTTAAACCCCATACCTACCATCCTGAACCATTTAAAAATACAGGTTATGTATTACCTTATGGAGATGATCCACTCGATGATGAAGGGGTAGGAGAATCTGTTTATTTAAATATGATTACACATGCATCTAGAAGTATCGATATTATGACACCTTACTTTATTATTGATGATGTCATGTTGAAGGCATTGTGCCTGGCTTCGAAGAATGGTGTTAAGATCAGATTATATGTCCCTCATGTACCTGATAAGAAACTTGTTTTTAGAGTCACACGTTCTTATTATTATGATCTCATTCGTGCAGGTATTGAGGTGTTTGAATACTTGCCAGGTTTCTTACATGCAAAAGTCATGTTAGTAGATGGGAAAGCAGCGACAGTAGGAACAATTAATTTTGATTATCGTTCTCTTTATCTCCATTTTGAATGTAATGTCTTATTATATGAAGCAGAATGTTTATCTGCGATTAAGAGAGATTTTAGAGAGATGAATGAAATTTGTGCACCAGTAAAAATAGATGATAGCCGTCATTTTAAAGGACTCGTAGAAGGATTATTGAGATTATTTTCACCGCTATTATAAAATTCTTGACAGTCCAACATTTTGTGATACATTATTTAGAGTATGAAATAAAAAAGGAGGAATACAAGATGGCTGAAAATAAGCTTGAAAACTCACTAAAAATCGCCATTGGTCAGTCTGTTAATAAGTGCTTTGAATCAGTAGATATCACCCCTGAAAATATCATGATTGAGATTCCTAAGGATTCTACTCATGGTGATTATTCTACTAACATTGCGATGCAGCTGACAAGAACACTCCATAAGAATCCACGTGAAATTGCGACAGCCATTGTTGATTCACTTGATCAGGAAGCAGCACATGTAGAAAAAGTAGAAATTGCTGGTCCTGGTTTCATTAACTTCTTTATGAAAAATGATGCGCTTACTTCAGTAATTGTTGAAGTACTTTCAGAAAAGGACAATTATGGACAGACTCACTTCGGTGAAGGAAAGAAATATAACGTAGAATTCGTTTCTGCAAACCCTACAGGAGACTTACACTTAGGTCATGCAAAGGGTGCTGCAGTAGGTGATTCTATTTGCCGTATCATGACTAAAGCAGGTTATGATGTAACAAGAGAATATTATATTAATGATGCTGGTAAGCAGATCACTAACCTTGCATTATCTCTATACAGCCGTTATCTTGCATTATTTGATATCGAACGTCCAATTCCTGAAGATGGATATATGGGACAGGATGTCATTGATATTGCAAAGAGTATCAAGGAAAAAGAAGGAGATGCTTTAACTCAGTTAACTGAAGAAGAAGCCATTGCTTATTTCCGTAAGGTGGGTACTGAACATGAATTACAGAAGATCAAAGATATCTTAAAGGAATTCCGTGTATCATTTGATGTATGGTTCTCTGAAACTTCTTTATATGAAGGTAATAAGATTGAACCTGCAATCAATAAGTTAAAAGAAAAAGGCTATACATATGAACAGGATGGAGCCTTATGGTTTAGAACAACTGATTTTGGTGATGATAAGGACCGTGTTCTTATTAAAACTGATGGAAGTTATACATACTTCACACCAGATATTGCATATCACTTAAGCAAGTTGAATAGAGGTTATGATTACTTAGTTGACTTACTTGGTGCTGACCACCATGGTTATATCAACCGTATGAAAGCCGCTATCCAGGCTTTAGGTTATAATGCGGATCAGTTGAATATCGATATCTTACAGATGGTAAGAATGGTTGAAAACGGTGAAGTTGTTAAGATGAGTAAACGTACTGGTAACGCTGTTACTATTCGTGATCTTATTGATGATATTGGTGTAGATGCAACTCGTTATTTCTTTGTAGCGAAAGCAGCAAACACACCATTTGATTTTGACTTAGGTCTTGCAAAATCACAGTCAAATGAAAACCCTGTATACTATGCACAGTATGCACATGCAAGAATGTGTTCAATCATGAGATCAGCAGCAGAAAAGAATATTGAACCTGCAGATCACTTTGAATTGATTAATAACCCAAAAGAAATTGAATTATTAAAACACATTAATGAATTCAAAAACACAATCAATGATGCAGCTCGTACAAGAGCACCTCATAAGATTGCAAACTATATTCAGAGATTAGCTCAGTTATTCCATTCATTCTATGGTGACTGTCATGTAATCGATGAAGAAAACAAAGAATTATCATCTCAGCGTTTAGCACTTGTAGAAGCAACACGTATTACACTTGCGAACGCATTAAACTTAATTGGTGTTCATGCACCAGAAAAGATGTAGGAGGCTACTATGGATTACAGACAAGAGTCAATGGTTAATATTGCATTTGAAATTCTTACTAAATCAGCAGGAGCAATGAGTTTCTATGATATTTGGAAAGAAGTTGCTGAAAAGAAAGAATTCGATGAAGCACAGAAGGATGATAACGAATCATTATTCTATACAAATATGATCTTAGATGGTCGTATGATCACTGTTGGTGAAAACAAATGGGATCTTAGAACAAGACATAGATTCGAAGAAGTGCATATTGATATGAATGATATCTACAATGAAGATGAATCAGAAGAAAGCACTGAAGAAGAAGACGAAGGTTTAGTTGAAGATAACTATGGTGAAGAATAAGGAGAAATCCTTATTCTTTTTTTTGGAATTTTTTAAGGATATGCATTATTAGGTGAGGAGGGATGAAAATGAAATATTTTTTATTATATGGTCTCATAGGAAATTGGATAACAGGCCTATTCATGACTGAAGAAACGATTAAGTGTCTGATTGCATTTGTTATACTGATTGGAGGCGCAATTGTTTGTGAAATGATATTCAGTTCCTTGAAGAAGAAAAAACAATATCTTTTTTGCCTGGGAATCTTAGTGGCTTATATTTTCATTTATGGTTTTGTGATGATTGCTGTATTATTGATTCTATATGTTATTGCTCTTATGATGGAATCCCAGGATAATGCACCTAAAACAACAAGAACATCAAAGATGGAAAATACAGAACGTAGAAATTTAGTATTATTAGAATCATATAATTCAGATAAAGTGATG